>JBIIJA010000378.1:0-2742 GCA_044234195.1 Cyanobium sp.
GTCTACGACCCGGAAAATCCTCAGGCTTACCTCAACGCCCTGAAGATCAAAAACTGAACGATTCGGCATATCCCCCTCCTCAAGGGGGGCGGATTCTTCTCCAACACAGGGCATTAATGGTGTCTAACACCACCCTCTTGATCAGCTGATCTTTCATCAATTCTCCTCTCTCTCCAGGATTGATCCATGACCACAAGCAACACCTCCACCACACTTCGAGATGAGCGCAAGGATCCAAGGGGTCTGCCCCTCTGGTGGAAGACCAACCGCAAACTCATCCTTCCCCCCATCTTTGGCGTCGGCGGATTCCTGCTCTTCTGGCAACTGAGCGCCAGCCTGGGACTGACGAAACTCGCCGGCCCCCTGAGCCTCTTCACCGAGGAGCGCACACGGGAATTGTTGTTCTATCCCTTCTTCGATCGCGGTGGCCTCGATAAGGGGTTGGCCCTCCATGCGATGAGCAGCTTGAGCCGGGTGGCGATTGGTTACACCCTGGCCGCCTTGGTGGGCATCGCAGCGGGCATTGCCGTGGGTATGAACAAAGCCCTGGATCGCGCTCTGGATCCCCTGTTTCAGTTTTTGCGGATGGTGGCCCCCCTGGCCTGGGTGCCGATTGCCCTGGTGTTGTTTCAAAACAACCAGCCGGCCGCCATCTTCGTGATATTCATCACCTCCATTTGGCCCATTTTGATCAACACCGCTGAAGGCGTGCGCCAGATCCCCCAGGATTACCGCAACGTGGCGCAGGTGTTGCAAATGTCGAAACAGAATTTCTTTACCAAGGTGTTATTCCCCTCCGCCCTTCCCTATATCTTCACCGGCCTGCGCATTTCCATCGGCCTGGCTTGGCTAGCCATCATCGCGGCTGAGATCGTGATGCCGGGCACTCCAGGAATTGGCTTCTTCATCTGGGATGCATATCAAAACAGCTATGTGTCAGACATCGTCCTCGGAGTGATCTGGATTGGGGCGATCGGCCTGGTCCTTGATCGCCTCTTGGCTTGGCTGCAAAAACGGATCAGTTCTACACATTGATTAAAAGTCCTTTAATCCAATCTGGCTCGCCTGATGAACACCTCAGCCAACTCAATTTTACAAGCCTTCAAACAACGCATATCCGCTATCGAAACCACCATCACTCGCAAGGAAAACGTCTTAAATTTCCTCATCATCCGCTTTGTGCTGATGACAGGCATGGTGCTTGGATTTGCCTGGCTCTTCCTCCACCTCAACCCCTGAACTAGCCATGACAACACTCGTCGACGTTCAGAACATCGAGAAGAATTTTCCCCTCTCCGGTGGGGGAAATTACCTAGCCCTGAAGGGAATCGATCTGCAGATCCGCAAGGGGGAATTCGTCTCCCTGATTGGCCATTCCGGCTGCGGCAAAAGCACCCTACTCAACATGATCGCCGGCCTCGATCAGCCCACCGATGGCATGGTGCTGCTGGAGGGTGAGGAGGTGAAGCGCCCCGGGCCCGACAAGATGGTGGTGTTTCAGAACTATTCCCTTCTCCCCTGGCTCACGGTGAGCGAAAACATCGGCCTGGCCGTCGATGAGGTGATGCCCCAGATCAGCAAGCAGGAACGGGCCGCCATCGTGCAAGAGCACATCAAAATGGTGGGCTTGGGCCACGCCGTCGACAAACTGCCCCAGCAGCTCTCAGGCGGCATGCGCCAGCGGGTCTCGATTGCCCGTGCCCTGGCCATCAAGCCCAAGCTGCTCCTGCTCGATGAGCCCTTCGGTGCCCTGGATGCCCTCACCCGGGGCAACCTGCAGGAGAAGCTCATGCAGATCTGCAATGAGCACGAACTCACCGCTGTGATGGTGACCCACGACGTGGATGAGGCCGTGCTCCTCTCGGACCGCATCGTGATGCTCACCAATGGGCCGGGTTCCAAGATCGGCGGCATCCTGGAGGTCGACATTCCCCGGCCCCGGCAGCGCCTGACGGTGGTGCACCACCCGAGCTACTACAGCCTGCGCTCGGAAATGATCTACTTCCTCAACCGCCAGAAGCGGGTGAAGCAGTGGCAGGCCAAGCCCCACAAAGTGCTCGCCCGCCACGGTCTGGAGAAGGTGAATCTGGACCTGGGCTTTGTGCCTCTGGCCGCCTGCGCGCCGCTCGCCGTCGCTGAAGCCAAGGGCTTTTTCCAAAAGCATGGCCTCGATGAGGTGCATCTGGTGCGGGAAACCACCTGGCGCGGCGTGGTGGATGGACTGCTCGACCGCACGTTGGATGCGGCCCTGATGCCCTCCGGCATGCCCGTGTGGATGACGGCCGGCGGTCACGGTGGCGACCCCACACCGATCGTTTCAGCCCTCACCCTCAGCCGCAATGGCAACGAGGTCACCCTGGCCAAACGACTGGCCCAGCAGGGCGTGAACACCGTGGAGGACTACCGCACCTGGCTCCACAGCCACGAGCGGGAGCCCCACAGGATCGGCATCGTCCATCCCGCCTCCATGCACAACCTGCTGCTGCGCTACTGGCTGGCCGCCAACGGCATCGACCCCGACCAGGACGTGCACCTGCAGACCCTGCCCCCCGCCCAGATGCTGGCCGACCTCAAGGACGGCTCCATCGATGGCTACTGCATCGGCGAACCCTGGAACTTCCGGGCCAACCGGGAGGGCCACGGCGTGCCGATCGTGGGGGATCTGGAGATCTGGGCGGGCCATCCGGGCAAAGTTCTCGGCGCCCGGGAAGATTGGGCTCTGGCTTACCCCAACACCCACAT
>JBIIJA010000379.1:0-2739 GCA_044234195.1 Cyanobium sp.
CACTTCGCCAACGCTGCACCCAGGCAGGCATCCTCAAGGTTGTCCAGCCCGGCCTCATTCAGCTGCCGCAGGTAGAACGCCTTGGTGTGGCCGGATAGCTGCGCAAACTGATCGAGCCGCTGTTCGGTTGCTAGATCCAGCCGCACTGGGGTGGCCATGCAGCCACGACGGTGCAGCATGGGAAGCCAGCGATCGGCGGGAACTTGACGACAATGGAGGCGGCGCCTGAAACCGATGTCCAGCCCGCCCTCCCAGTACGCCTTCATCGCCAAGCAATGGCCTGAACTCCACGAGGAGGCTGTTCGGGTGGAGCGTTGGGCCGTGGAAGATCCGCGAACGGCTTGCTTCTACGCCCGTCGCGCCATCGAACTGCAGGTGGAGTGGCTTTATGCCAACGACGCCCAGCTGCAGCGCCCCTGGGGAGATCCCAACCTCTCCCAACTCATCCACGGCGTCGACTTCCGCCAACTGGTGGGCGAGGCGCTCCTAGGCCGTTTCAAGGTGATCAAGGATCGCGGAAACGACGCCGTTCACCGCACTGCACCCATCAGCGCCACCGTTTCGGTGTTGGTGGCCGCTGAGCTGTTTCAGGTGTTGCGTTGGCTGGCCCTCACCTACGGCCAGGATCCTTCTGCCATCCGCGGCCTGCGCTTCGACAAGGCCCTGCTCCCCCAGCCCCAGCGCTCCACCCCGAAGGCTCCATCCATCGAGCAACTCCAGGAGCTGGCCAACCAACTCGCTGAGCGCGACAGGCAACTCCGCGAGGCCACCCTCACCTCAGAAGCCACACAGCAGGAGATCCAACGGCTACGCAGCGAGGTCACGGCCCTGCGCAAGGCCAATGAAGCCGCCAGCAAACCAGAAGCTGATCTCACCGAACTCGACACCCGCCTCTCCTACATCAACCTCTACCTGGAAGAAGCAGGCTGGATCCATGGCCAAAGCTGTACCCATGAGCATCCAGTGCAGGGCATGCCCAACGCCTCAGGCGAAGGCTTTGTGGATTACGTGCTTTGGGGCGATGACGGCAAACCCCTGGCGCTGGTGGAAGCCAAACGCTCCTCCCGCGACCCGATGGATGGCCAACACCAGGCTGAGCTCTACGCCGATGCCCTGGAGCGCCACACCGGCCAACGGCCAGTGATCTTTCTCTCCAATGGCTACCGCCACCGCCTCTGGGACGACAAGCGCTATCCGCCCAGGGAGGTGCAGGGCTTCTACAAAAAATGCGAGCTGGCCACCCTCATCCGCCGCCGCGAGACCCTGCTTCCCCTTGCCAATGCCCCCATCTCCTCAACGATCGTAGAGCGCTACTACCAAATCCATGCCATCCGAGCTATCTGCGACAGCCTCGACAAAGGCCGTCGCAAGGTGCTCCTGGTGCAGGCCACCGGCACCGGCAAAACCCGCACCGCCATTGCCCTCACCGATCTACTCCTGCGTTGCAACTGGATCAAGCGCATTCTTTTCCTGGCGGATCGCAACGCCCTGGTGATCCAGGCCCATCGGGCCTTCCAGCGCTTTCTGCCCGAGGCTTCCCCGGTGAATCTGGTCAGCAACCGCCACGGCGAAGGCCGGGTGTTTCTCTCCACCTACCCCACGATGATGAACCTCATCGATACGGAGGACAGCCAGGGGGTGAAACGCTTTGGTGTCGGCCACTTTGATCTAGTGATCATTGATGAGGCGCACCGAAGCGTCTATCAGAAATATGGAGCGATCTTTTCCTACTTTGATGCCCTGCTTTCCGGCCTCACCGCCACCCCCCGCCAGGAGATCGATCGCAACACCTTTGAACTCTTTGATCTCGATGTGGGTCTGCCCACTGATGAATACGGGCTGGATGAGGCCATTGGCGATGGCTATCTCGTGCCCCCCCTGCCCATCTCGCTGCCCTTGAAATTTCCCCAGCGGGGGATCCGTTACGACGACCTCTCGGAAGCCGAAAAAGCCCAGTGGGATCTGCTCGATTGGGAGGATGACAACGGCCGGCTCCATGTGGAATCCGGCGCCATCAACAGCTGGCTCTTCAACGCCGACACCGTCGACAAGGCGCTGGATGTGCTCATGCGTGAAGGCTGCTATGACGCCAGTGGCGATCAGATCGGCAAAACCGTGATCTTTGCCCGCAGCCATCGCCATGCGGTGTTCATCCAGGATCGCTTTGATCACCACTACCCCCACCTGGCCGGCAAAACCGCACGGGTGATTGACAACGAGATTCCCTATGCCCAGAGCCTGATCGGGCAATTCGAGGATCCCCACAGTGATCTGCGCATCGCCATCTCGGTGGACATGCTCGATACGGGCATTGATGTGCCGGAAATCGTCAACCTGATGATCTTCAAGCCGGTGCGCTCCCGTACCAAGTTTTTCCAGATGCTGGGCCGGGGCACCCGGCTCTGCCCGGATCTCTTCGGGCCAGGACAAGACAAACAATGCTTCTGGATCTTTGATTGCTGCAACAACCTTGAATTCTTCCTTGGCGGCGGTGGCACGGCAGCTCCAGCGGCTCCGGAAACCCTCTCCACCCGCCTCTTCCGGGCTCGCCTTTCGCTGATCACCACCCTGGATCAACAAGCCCAGCAGACTCCGCAGCGCTGCGGGCCAGCCGAGATGGCCCACCGCCAGGAGTTGGCCACGATCCTCCGGGGCCATGTGGCTGCCTGCCCCGCCGACAACTTCCAGGTGCGCCCCCATCTGGAGCAGGTGGAACGCTTCCGGCGCCCAGAGAGCTGG
>JBIIJA010000381.1:0-2732 GCA_044234195.1 Cyanobium sp.
TAATTAAGGAAGGGAAGAAGCCCCGTATTGAGGTAGTAACAAGGGGCCCCGAAAGTGATGCAGGAGGGGGCAGGGTTGCTTGCGGAGCCGATCTGGAGTTCCACCTGGTTGAATTGGGGAGAGGTGTTGCTGTTGCAACCGGCTTGAAAGCTCAAGATCTCCTCCTCCACGCCATACACGCTGAGACCGCTCACCTTCACATGGGCGGAATCTGTCACATAGGTCTTGTGAGAAGAGCAGCTTTGCGTGAGAGCGAGCGGGAAGGGCCCTGGGGGGAAGGGTTCGTTGGTGAGGGTCACGATGGGAGCTGCAGATCCTGAGTGAATCGTTGTCGTGGCTCCAGAGTCGAAAATGAGGCTAGTGAGATTTTCACCTGAAAATTTCTGGCTCCCTTCAACTTTGAGACTGCCATTGTTGATCCCCCCTGTATTGGTATTGGTGTTGGGATTTGGATTGGCAAGGCCTGTGCTGGTATTGAGGGTGAAATGCTTCGGCCATGATTTGAGGTCCTCTGGGCCTAGTCCGAATTGAACCCACGGCCGCTCGCCGTGGATGGCATGCACGCGAAAGCCAGGGGTGACGCCGTTGGCGTAGGTGAGTTGATTGACGAGACTATTAATGCCAATTGGACTCTGCTTGATAGACATACCAAAATCACCATAAAAGGCTCCTTCTACAGGTTGAGGTAGCGGAGATGAGGTATTGGCATACCAGTCGTAGCTCCCTTTTTTGGTGTCATAGATGCTTGTGGATTGGCCAATCACCACATTGGCTGCATTGAGCTTGGCTGAGGGTGAGTGTGGCTGGTCAAACAGTTGCACTGAGCCCACGACTTGTGAGCCGTTGTATTGCAAACCGCTGTCATAAAGTGTGCAGAATTCTGGGGAAACGCTGATGGTTGGGCAGGGTGATGGTGGGAGCGGTGGTGTGGTCGATGCTGGTGGTGAGGGGGATGGGCAGGGAGCAGATGTGCTGCTTCCCCACCAATTGCTGGATCTGGAGAAATCGCAGGCGATCGTGGCATTAAATCCAGAGCCGCCGGTGTCGAACTCGAAGATCTGGGGAATTCCACCATTCATCGCTGCGTAAATCCCCAGCTTTTTGGCCCCAGTGGTGATTTTTAGCCAATGGAGATCCACCTTGACGGGTGCTGTGAGCTGAGTCTGTCCAGCCTGTGGAGCCAGCAGCTCAGTGGTCACCAGCCCCATCAAGAGCCAAGCGAGAGGTTGAAGGCGGATCGGGATCTGGTCCACAAAACAACTGCTGCAACAACAGAGGGTGTTCGTGGGAGATTAGACACACCGTTGTGATGATTGTTGTGTGGCAGGCATTCCAGCCATTCAGCGCGTTCTGCGCCCGGCTGGAGAGGGGGGCATGATCAGTCGCACGGCCATCCAGGCCCTCAAAGCCCTGCTCGAGTTGGCCCAAGAGCCCGCTCGCTGGCGCTCTGTCAATGATCTGGCTGCTGCCCAGGCCCTGCCGGCCCCATACCTAGAGCAGTTGTTCCTCAGGCTGCGGCGGGCCGGAGTGCTGGAGGCCCGGCGGGGCCGGCAAGGGGGTTACCGCCTGGCCTGTCGTCCTGTCGAATTGAACCTGTCCCGGGTGTTGGTGGCGGTGGGGGCTTGGCCAGGGGCGTTGGTTTCTCCGGAAGTGGGGGGTTGGCCAGGGGGCCTCCAGAGTCACCATGAGGGGACCCCAGATCCGGCGACGGAGCATGTGGCGGTCTTGCTGCGGCAACGATTGGTGCGGGCAATCGAACGGGAGTTGGAGCGTCTCACCCTGGAGGAACTCCTGTTTGATTTGCAAAGTGCCCGCGCCAGTTTGGTTGAGGGTGGAGGATTGATGCTGGGTTGAGGCAGGGGCTACTGCAAGACCCAGGAAAAAATCAATGGTCCAGGAAAGAGTGCCAACGAAGCCTGGTTACGTTGGCACTCTGCCCAGGATTGAGTTCCTCGAAACCGTAGTAATGTGATGGGATGATAGTTCTGTTCACCTGAGCAAAATCTCATGAGAAATCGAATGACAGGTCATATCAGTGTCGATTTAACTGCCAGCGATCCTCAAAGTCAGGCTAACAAAAGAGAGCTGTGGCATCAGCTAACCCCTGATGAGCGAGCCGGATTAGCTGTTCTTTTATGCCTCCTTTTGTTTGCCTTGCTGGCATCCGCTCTGGCCATTCTGCGTGAGAGTGGTGTTGTGCCTCCTTGGCCGATGGATCAATCCTTTGCCCAAGTGGCCGATCTTCGTATTGGCAGGGAGAATGGCTCCTGGGTTTTCCATTATCCAAATCTTCAAAACTCGGGAGGAATCACCTCTGTATTGATAGCAGGAATTTACAAGTTAATTGTACCCACGACGGTCAGCAATCTGAATTGGCATATTAGAATATTCGCGATGGCAGGATATCTTATTTCGAGTACTTGCTTGATTATTGTCCTTCTCCGGCATTCTTCGGTTCGCTTGATTTCCTTTGTGCTCGTTGCGGTTTCAGGCTATCAATTTGTTCAGCCTAGCAGTGAGCTTTTTGCTGCAACCCTCCTTTGTTTTTTCCTTGTTTGTGCAGTGCAAAGATCGTCCGTTTGGCTAGCTTCCTTATTGCTTGTTGGATATGGATTTTGTAAAGTTGAACTCATCTTGTCTAGTGTAATTCTTGCGGGGTATTGGATGTGGAGCGAGCGTCGCGACCCGAAAAGACGCCTCCTGATTCCTCTGAGTTATGTCACATGGTTTGG
>JBIIJA010000382.1:0-2728 GCA_044234195.1 Cyanobium sp.
GCAACCAAAGCCAGCAATCGTGAATCCGACTTTCCCATAAAACGAACCTAGGTCAGAGGTCTCAGCCCTTTCCTCTCCATGGAGGACGGTGACGAGGATGGCCCCGCATGGTGGCTTCCGATCAGAGTTGTGGCAGCACTCTGAAACAGGGCAATGGCGCAGCAATCTCCAAGTGTGCGGCTGGTGGTTCCTTTTGCTGAGGTCGGGCTGGAGGCCATTGCAGAAGTGGGAGGCAAAAACGCGTCTCTTGGGGAGATGATCCGCTCCTTGAAACCGCAAGGCGTGCGGGTGCCCGACGGTTTTGCCACCACCGCTGAGGCCTATCGCCTCTTCCTCGCTGCCAATGGGATAGCTCCAGCCCTCCAGCAGCAACTGTCGTCGCTGGATGTCTCTGATCTCGGTGCGCTTCAAGCCGCTGGGCGAGCCTGCCGCGAGATGGTGCTTGCCGCCACGCTGCCGCCTGTGTTGGTCGAAGCGATCCTCGAGGCCTACCGATCCATGGCCGAGGAACGGGGAACAACGCCAGCTGTGGCGGTGCGCTCGAGCGCCACCGCAGAGGATTTACCAGAGGCCAGCTTCGCCGGCCAGCAGGAGACCTTTCTCCATGTCAGCGGAGAGGCTGCCCTCTTGGAGGCCGCCCAACGCTGCTACGCCTCCCTCTTCACAGATCGGGCCATTTCCTATCGCCATCAACACGGATTTGCCGACACGGATGTGGCCCTTTCGGTTGGTGTTCAGGAGATGGTGCGTGCCGATCTGGCCAGCGCGGGGGTGATGTTCACCCTGGATACGGAAACGGGCTTTCGCGATGTGGTGTTGCTCACAGCCGCCTACGGGCTCGGGGAAAACGTGGTGCAAGGTACGGTCAACCCGGATGAATGGTTGATTCACAAACCCACCCTTGAACAGGGATTTGCTCCCATCATCAGTCGGCGTTTGGGCAGCAAAGCGCTGCGGCTGGTCGATGGTGCAGCACACCCCGGGGAGGGAAAAACGGTCCACAACGAAGCGGTACCCGAACAGGAGCAGCAAAGGTTTGCGCTCAGCGATGGCGAGGTCCTCACCTTGGCTCGCTGGGCTTGTGTGATCGAGCGCCACTACAGCCAACAGCGGGGAGTCCCCACCCCGATGGACCTGGAGTGGGCCAAGGATGGCGTGAGCGGTGAGCTTTTCATCCTTCAAGCTCGCCCCGAAACGGTGGAATCCCGCCGAGGGGGAGCCGTGCTCCGCAGCTGGCACCTGCGCTCTGAGGGGGGAGAGCCGATCGTGACGGGACGGGCCATTGGTGCCTCCATCAGCAGCGGATCGGCCCGGGTGATCAACGACCCTTCGGACATCGAACGCTTTCAGTCGGGCGAACTTCTCATCACACGCCGAACAGACCCTGATTGGGAGCCCATTTTGAAGAAGGCCAAGGGGGTGGTGACCGATCAAGGGGGCCGCACCTGCCATGCGGCGATCATCGCCAGGGAAATGGGCATCACCGCGATCGTGGGCACCGGGGAGGGCACCCTGCGCATCCGCGATGGGGAACCCATCACTGTGAGTTGTTGTGAAGGGGACGTGGGGTCTGTCTACCGGGGGCTGCTCGACTTTGAGGTCGAAGAGCAGCCTCTCGAGAATCTGCCGGCAACGCGCACCAAGGTGTTGATCAATGTGGGCAATCCCGAGGAAGCGTTTCAGCTGGCAGCCCTCCCCTGTGATGGTGTGGGCCTGGCACGGCTCGAATTCATCATTGCCAACCACATCAAAGTGCATCCCCTGGCCCTCTTGGCCCCTGAGCGCATTGCCAGCGAAGAAGAACGGCGAGAGATTGCCCGTCTGACTGGCAACTATGCAACGCCCAGCGAGTATTACGTGGATCTGCTCAGTCAAGGGATGGCACGCATCGCTGCAGCGTTTTATCCCCGACCGGTCATCCTTCGCTTCTCCGACTTCAAGAGCAATGAATATGCGCGCTTGCTCGGCGGCGCGGCGTTTGAGCCGAAGGAAGAAAACCCAATGATCGGCTGGCGCGGGGCCTCTCGCTATGTCTCAGCAGGTTTCCGAGAGGCCTTCGCTTTGGAATGCCAAGCTTTGCGGCGGGTGCGGGAGCAGATGGGGCTAGTGAATGTGATTCCCATGGTGCCCTTCTGCCGCACTCCAGAAGAGGCCGATCGGGTGCTGGCGGAGATGGCCAGCCAAGGGCTGGTGCGCGGCGAGGGGGGGCTGGAGGTGTATGTGATGTGCGAGCTTCCAAGCAACGTGGTGGCAGCAGAGGCCTTTGCAGAGCGGTTTGATGGTTTTTCCATCGGCTCCAACGATCTCACCCAACTCACCCTCGGACTCGATCGCGATTCGGCGCTCATTGCTGATCTCTTTGATGAGCGCCATCCAGCGGTGAAGACCCTGATTCAGATGGCGATCGAAACGGCTCACCGTTGCGGGCGCAAAATTGGAATTTGCGGACAGGCGCCCAGTGATTACCCAGAGTTTGCTCGCTTTCTGGTGGCCCTAGGCATCGATTCCATCAGCCTGAATCCAGATGCGATGCTGCCCGCACGGCTGCGGATTGCTGAGATTGAAAGCGAAATGCCATCCTCCCAGTGAGGGAGTGAGGGGCCAGTGAGGGAGTGAGGGGCCTGTGACGGGCCAATCAGGGGCCTGTAAGGGGTGGGATGAACCCAAAACGGACTGAACCGCCTAAGGTGAAGGAACCATTCTGTTGCGGTTGGTTGAATCCATGCCT
>JBIIJA010000383.1:0-2726 GCA_044234195.1 Cyanobium sp.
GGTGCATCGTTGAGCCTCAGCCAAAAGAACAGCCTGCAGAACCTGGTGAGGCTGAGCCATCAGATGATCGACACGGATCCGTTTCAAGCCACGGTTGGCTCGGGCACGTTGGAGAAAATCAACTATCGCCTGCGCCAAAGGGCCAATCTTTCATCATCCAAGGATTCCGTGAGCTTCCTTTTAAGTGATGAGTGGCTGAAAACCCATTCCTGGGAAGAAGAGAGGCAGTTTTGGCAACAAAAGGTGCTACCGCTAGTGGCACGCAATTATGGGAGATCGGTCGATGAAAATGGACGCTTCACTGATCACTTCTGGTCTTACGACTTGCTGCTGTTTCAGAGTGTTTTTCTTCTCGATATTTTCCTGCGCGCCATTCGGCTGCGCCGCAAACTCCCTGGTCTGAGTTGGCGCGATGCCTTCCTTCGCCGTTGGATCGATCTGCCGTTGTTTCTTCCCTTTTTGCGTTGGCTGCGGCTCGCTCCGGTGCTGGAACGCCTCCAGGGCGCGGGGCTGATCAACATGGAGCCGTTGAGAGCGGTCGTCAGCCGGGGGGTGGTGGCCCTTCTGGCGCTGGAGCTTTTCGAAGTGCTGGCCCTGCAAGTTGTGGATGGGGTGCAGCAGCAAGTGCAATCCAAGCGTTGGCCCATGCGGCTCCGCGCCCTGCGGAGCCATCAGACGGTGGTGAGTCAGGGGGAGAGAGAGCTGGTGGAGCTTGTGCGCCTCTGGGCCCCTCTGTTGTTGGTGCAGGTGGCCCCCCGTCTGGCACCGGAGTTGCAGGGGGTGCTTGGCCATGCTCTGCAGAAAAGTTTGGAGCGCACCTTGGTGCCTGCTCCCCTGCGCCAGCTGCAACCTTTGGTGGGGGTGGAGCAGGGCTTCAGCCGCCAGTTGGCCTCTGGTGTGGTGGAGAGCTTTCTCGACCTCTCTCGCACCGCCGGAACCCGGCTTGGCCGCCGCGATGATGAACAGCTGAGGCTGCTGCAACATTTCATTGATCGGTTTTGGGAAGAACTCGCTTTAGCCCTCGAGGACGGACCAACCCTGGAGAGGTCTCAGGAGCTGGTCTGCGCAGTTTTAGAGCGAGTCAAACGGACCTACATCAGCCAGATCAGCCGCGCGGGTATCGAAGGATTGATCGAAGAGCTGGATCAACTCATCAACCGTGAAGGGGGGGAGAAGGACGTTGAAGGACTTTCAACTGTCTCCTCCCTCCCGGAGGGGAACTAACCGAGTGGAACGAGTCGCCCAACCCTGAGGAGATCAGGGCAGGGGGCTTTAGCCTCGATTGATGAGGGCCTTGAGGGCACCCACCAGACTGTTGGACCCTTGACCCACTCCTCCGTCTGGGCGAGTGCGCACAGTCACATCACCGTTCACGGTGGTGCGGCAGCTGAGGCGATAGCTGGCAGGCCTGTCGGCCAGGTAAACCTCTTCGACATCCGAGCGGGGGGACAGGTTGCGGGCACCCTCGAGGACTTCCATCACGCAGGTGCCGCACTGGCCCAGCCCCCCACAGTTGTTGAGGTTGTTGAGGCCGGTGTAGGGGTTGATGCCCGCATCCAGGGCGGCTTTGCGCAAGTTGGCGCCCTCGATGCACCCCACCTGCTGGCCTTCGCGTTCGAAACGGATGGTGGGCACGATGGATCGGGGGGGTAGGCGCCGTACAACTTAGGGCACCCCGGGGCCTGTTTCAGCCGATGGGAGAGGACACAACGGATTGGCCCTGAGGCATGTCATCTACGATGGCCCCAGTCCAAAGGTCCATCAACACGCGATGAACCTCCATGGCTACGACAGCTTGGTGGCCAGTCTCATCCCTGGCTATGCCAGCTTGGCGCGTCTGTCCGTCTCCCTGCTGGCAGCCTCTCCGCGGGCCCAGGCCAAGGGAGCTTCGGTGTTGGTGGCAGGCTGTGGTTCGGGAGCCGAGCTCTTAGCAGCGCGCACCCTGAGGCCCGATTGGACGCTCACGGGGCTGGATCCCTCCCCGGCCATGCTGGCTATGGCGCAAGAGAAGTTCCATGGCCACCCCGGTGGGGCCAATGGAATGCATTGGATTCAGGGCTCGGTGGAGGATCTTCCGGCTCAGCCCGCCTTTGACGGAGCGATGGCTGTGCTGGTGCTGCAGAGCCTTCCGGATGATGGCAGCAAATTACGCTTTCTCTCCTCCCTCTCTCGCAGCTTGCGCTCTGGAGCCCAGGTGGTGCTCGTGGATCAGATGCAGCCCGAGCGGAACGGCATCGAAGGGCAGTTGGTTGGAGCCCGTCGGATTTTCCAAAGCGTTGATGGGGTGGTGGAAGATCCCCAAACGGGCCTGGAGGCCTTAGGGGAGGTACATCCGATTAGCGTGGCCCGTTTGACGGGTTTGCTGGAAGTCACCGGGTTTAGTGATCCGTTTCCCGTGTTCCGTGCCCTGGATTTTGAGGGTTTTCTGCTGCAGCGGCTTCCCTGAGGGGGCGGGCTCGGAGCCCGTGGCTAGGCGGCGGGCCTCGCTTTGTTTTGCTCCCTCAAGGTTTGGAGTTCGTCGGGGACTTGATCCAGGCTGTCGAGGCGCTGGCGAATCGCCATCAATTCATTCAGGATGGATCCAAGCAGCTCTTGAGTTGCCGTTGAGGGGGCATTCAGCACTTCAACGGTCACTTCCTTGATTCGAAGCACATCCCGAGCAAAACGAGCCACCTCATTGGCGTGAAACATCAAGGGTTGCTTGATGTCGCTGCGAAATTCAGGGT
>JBIIJA010000087.1:0-7644 GCA_044234195.1 Cyanobium sp.
TGGTGGCTTTTAGCGAAGGGGCAGCATGCGCCCAGGATGAAACCCTTTTGCCAGAGATTTGCCGGAGGCTGGTTCGGAGGTGAGGCAGAAGGCCTGTGGACCTCGCCCAGACCAGTGGGCCTGCCCCACTGCAGATCACCTTCTCGCATCAGAGGCGAGGGTTTCAGCAGGCTTTTCGCTAGCTCTGCCAAACCATCTGCGCAGTGGCTTCTAGAGTGGACAAGGTCAGACCAAACTAACCTTCAGATCAATACTGCAGAGGCTGTGATCATGACCATCAAGGGTGGCAGTCGGCAGATCCTGATTCACGGCATGTTTCTCGTGCTGGTTGGATTGGTGTGGGGTCTTGCCGTCTCTGGAACGCCACACCCGAGGCTCGCGCTAGGGGCTCACATCCAATTTGTCACGAATGGCATGTTGTTGATTGTTCTGGCGACTGCTCTGCTGACGCTGCCTCACGGTGTTGGCCTCAAGTCCATCTGGGTGATGGTGCTTGCGGCTTGGTTGACCTGGGGCATGGCGATCTCCGAGGTGGCCAATTCCTGGTGGGGAACAACTCAAATGTTGCCGATTGCCGCGAGTCAAGCGGGCGCCACTGGCGGAGAATCATGGCAGGAGATGACTATCTCACTCGCCCACATCGCCGCCGGTTTGGGGCTGATCGTCGCGTGGGGCTTGCTTCTCGTCGGTTTTCTCAAGACCGCACCGGCGCTTGAACCAGGTGATGGATAGGTGCGCGTAGCGATTGGAGACCATGAGGCAATGGCTGGGGCCCTCGGTCCACGGTTGAGGTGAGGCCGGGGTTGGATCCCCAAGCATGCGACCTGTTCTGGCTCAGGCTCCAGCCGAGCCTTGGGGCTTCAGGGGGTTGGTCACCACAAAACAAACAAGTCTCGCGAGGGAGAGTGGAGGGGGATGGCCCGTCAGCGTTTTTGGGGAACGGAGAGGGAGGGATTCGAACCCTCGACAGAAGTTGCCTCCTGTAACTCCTTAGCAGGGAGCCGCTTTCAACCGCTCAGCCACCTCTCCAGCAGCCCCATGAGCTTAACCCGGCGGCACTCCGCAAGCTGAACGATTCCACGGAATCCTGCGCAAGGGGTCACAGTGGCGTCCTACTCGCTGCGGAAGATGCGCTGAACCCTGCGGCTATCCACATGCACCAGAAGGTCGTAGGGGATGGTGCCGGCGGCGGTGGCCACCTCCTCCGGCCGCAGGGTCTGCCCCTCATAGGCGCCAAACAGCAACACCTCATCGCCCACCGCCGCCTGGGGCACCGCCGAGAGATCAATGGCCATCGAATCCATCGACACCCGGCCAATGATCGGCACCCGCTGGCCCTGGAGCATCACCTCCCCCCGGTTGGAGAGGCTCCAGGGAACGCCGTCGTTGTAACCGGCGGCCACGATGCCCACCCGCTGTTGGGGCGCCTCAATCACGTAAGTGCCGTTGTAGCCCACCCGCTGGCCCCGGGGCAGGGTGGCCACCTGCACCAGGCGGCTGACAAAGGCCACCGCCAGCTGCAGATCGAGAGCCTCCCCCACCGCCTTGGACGGGGCGATGCCATAGAGCCCGAGCCCCAGCCGCACCAGATTGTGACGGGCCTCCGGAAAGCGCACGGCCCCAGAGGTGGCCGCCGCATGCACCACCAAGGGCTCGTCCGCCTCCGCCCGGATGGCGGCCACCACCTTGTCAAACACCGCCAGCTGGCGGCGGGTGTCGCCATCGGCGCCGGGATCATCCGCCGAGGCCAGGTGAGTCATCACCCCCGTGAGACGCACCACCCCAGAACTTCGCAGAAGACGCGCCACCGTGAGGGCCTCCTCGGGGGCCACCCCCAGGCGGCCCATCCCGGTTTCGATCTCGAGGTGCACCTCCAAGCTGGCCCCCAGCTGCCGCAGGGCCTCCACCAGCGCCAGGGCAAAGGGCAGGGAATACACCACCGGCGTGAGGCGATAGCGCACCGCCTTGTCCACCTCGTCGCGGTCCATCAACAACACCAGGATCGGCAGATGCACCCCGGCCCGCCGCACGATCGCCCCCTCATCGGCGGCGGAAACGCCAATCCAATCCACCCCGCTCTCCTGCAGGGCGCTGGCCAGGCGGGCAAGCTCGGTGCCGTAGGCCCAGGCCTTGAGCACCGCCAGGATCGCCACATCCGGTCCGCAGAGAGCCCGAAAGCGGGCAATGTTCTCCCGAATCGCCCCCAGGTCCACCACCAGGCGCCGTGGCGCCATCGACTCCCACAGCTCGCAGGCCAAGGCCGCCAAACCCGAAGCGGAGGGGCCCTTCACCAGCAACAAATCCCCCCGTTGGGCCAGCTCCCGCAGTTGGCGCCTTAGGGCCACCGGATCGGCCACCTCGAGCACCGGAGCCCCTGGCGCCGCCGCCCGCCAACCCGCCGCCGTGGCGGCCTGGGCCGGATGGGGCAGCAGCAGCAGATGGGTAAAGCCCCGCTCGGCCGCCACCTGGCCGATGAGGTGGTGCTCCAGGGCCTCCCGCTCCCCCAGCTCCGCCATCCCACCGAAGAGGAACATCCGCTTGCCCTTCGCCTCCGGGCTGGCCGCCACCGCATCGAGGGCCGCCTGCACCGAGAGGGGATCGGAACTGGCCGTGTCGTTCACGATCGTGACCCCTTCCGGCGTGCGCCAGGTTTCCATGCGGGTGGGCCCGAAGGAATAGTCGTGCAGGGCCTGGGCCATGGCCTCGGGCTCCACCCCCAGGCGCACCGCCGCCGTGATCGCCACAAGCAGATCGTGCACCAGCGGGGCGGAGCGGGTGCGCACGGGGATCTGCAGAGGGGCGGCCTGGCCGGTGAAGGCCAGGGTGAGCATCAGCCCGTTGGGGATGGGCTCCTGGGCCAACACTCGAGGCCCATCACGCCCCGGGTGCACCACAGGGCACGGGAGGGGGAAGGCCTCCAGGAGGGGGTCTTCGGGCAGCAGCACCCACTGGGGCGCGGGCGTGCCCTGAAACAGCCCCATCTTTTCCTTTGCCGTGGCCTCTCGGCTGCCGAAGGAGGCCAGATGGGCCAGGCCCACGTTCACCAGAATCCCAAACTCCGGCCGCAACATCGCCGCCAGCTTCTCCATCTCCCCGGGCGCCGACACCCCCGCCTCAAACACTCCGAGTTCCGTGCCAGGCGGCGCCTGCAACACCGCCAAGGGCACCCCCACCTGGCTGTTCCAGCTCCCCGGGCTGGCGGCCACCCGAAACCGGCTGGCCAGCACAGCGGTGAGGGCATCTTTGACGATGGTTTTGCCGTTGCTGCCGGTGATGGCCACCACCTGGTGGATGTGGCGCCGCCGATACCAGGCCGCCAGCTGCTGCAAGGCCACCAGCGGATCCTCCACCGCCAGGGCGGGGCCAGCCGGAAGAGGCCAGCCTCGGCCCATCACCACCAGGGACGCCCCAGCTGCCAGGGCGGCAGAGAGAAAGGAGTGGCCATCGGCATGGCGACCCGGGAGGGCAAAGAACAGATCCCCTGGCTGCACCCGCCGGGAATCGATGGCCACGCCACGGATCGGGGGGATGGGGGCAGGTCGCCGCAGCTCACCCCCCAGCAACACCGCCAAGGCCTCCGGGTCGGGATAGGTGCCGGTGGCCTGGGACACCGAAATGGCATCAGAATTCCCTTTAGCATGGCTCAAAAGAGCTGCGGCCATGGGCCAAGTTCTGGTTCTCAACGCCTCCTACGAACCCCTCAACATCACCACCTGGAAACGGGCGATGGTGATGGTCCTGATGGGGAAGGCCGAGGGCCTGGAGCACGACCGCAAGCGGCTCCTGCGCCCCAACCTGCACCAACCCACCGTGATTCGTCTGCGGCAGTTTGTGCGTGTGCCTTACCGGCAGATGCCCCTGACCCGCCGCAACGTCTTTCAGCGGGACAATCACCGCTGCCAATACTGCGGCACCGGAAGCGACCCCCTCTCCATCGACCATGTGGTGCCCCGCAGCCGCGGTGGCGCCGACAGCTGGGAGAACGTGACCACGGCCTGCCTCGCCTGCAACGTGCGCAAGGGCAACCGCACCCCACGGGAGGCGGGCATGGTCCTGCGGCAAGACCCCCATCGCCCCCTGAGCAGCCTGAGCTTCGAGGCCCGCCGCCGCATGGGCAACGGGCTCAACAGCGAGTGGGAGAAATACCTCATCGGGGCCTAGGCACGAGGGTGCATCGCCGAGGCGGTGATGGGCACGCGAGGACCGGTTCCGCTCCCGTCCTGGGATCAGCCCCCTACACCCGCGGCCTGCAGGGTGAGTTGCTCGAGCTTGGCGCTCTGCTCAGCCGCGATGCAGCTCTCGATCACATCCTCCAAGCCACCCTCCAGAACCGAATCCAAAGAAAAATTGCGGCCCAGCCGATGGTCCGTCACTCGGTTGTCCTTGGCGTTGTAGGTGCGGATCTTCTCGCTGCGATCGCCGCTCCCCACCTGAGCTCGGCGGGCGGTGCGCTCGGCGTCGGCGGCTTCGGCCAACTCCCGCTCCAGCAATTTGGCCCGCAGGATCTCCAGCGCCCGCTCCCTGTTCTGCAGCTGGGAGCGCTCCTGGGTGCAAAACACCCGGATGCCCGAGGGCTTGTGGAACAAATCCACTGCCGTTTCCACCTTGTTGACGTTCTGGCCGCCGGCGCCCCCAGAGCGGGCTGTGCTGATTTCCAAATCCTTTGGATCGATGCTCACCTCCACCGGATCGGCCTCTGGCATCACGGCCACCGTGGCCGTGGAGGTGTGCACCCGGCCCTGGGATTCGGTAGCCGGCACACGCTGCACGCGGTGCACCCCCGCCTCAAACTTCAGCCGGCTATACACAGCCTCCCCCTTGATGGAGAGGATCAGTTCCTTAAACCCACCCAGCTCCGCCTCAGAGGCACTCAGGGTTTGCACGTGCCAGCCGTGGAGCTGGGCATAGCGCTCATACATCCGCGCCAGATCACCTGCCCAAAGGGCCGCCTCATCGCCTCCAGCCCCGGCCCGGATCTCCAGCATCACACTGCGCTCATCCCGCGGATCCCTCGGCAGCAGAGCCACCGTGAGCCGCTCACGCAGCTCCGCCAGACGCTCCTCCAACAACGCCATCTCATCGGCCGCCAAGGCCGCCAGTTCCTCCTCCTCCACCGAGCCACGGGGCTGCCGCAGGAGCTCCTGCACCTCCTGCTGCTCCCGCTCCCACTGCTGCAACTGGTGGGTGTCGCGCACGATGGGTTCGAGGCGAGCCCGTTCCCGCGCCAGCGACTGCAGCTGGGCGGGATCGGCAGCCACGGAAGGATCGGCCAGCTGCCGTTCAAGGGCCTCAAAGGCTTGGCAGGTCGACTCAAGACGGTCGCGAAGCAGGGCGGGATCCATGGTCGATACCGTACGGCGGCGGGCGGAGCTGATCCAGCAAAAAGCCGGATGCCAACGGCATCCGGCAAACCAGACGGCGGGTGGTCAGTTGGAGCAACCTGGGGCCGTTCTGGCCGAGGGCACCTCAGGAGGGCTTGGCAGCCGTTGCAGCAGGAACCGCGGCAGGCTCCTCAGCGGCAGAGACTGGTTGAGAAACAGCGGCTGGGGCGGCCTTTTCGGCTGGCTTGGACTTGTCGGCCCCAGCGGTGGCCGACTCAGCCCCACCCATGCCGTATTTGCGCATGAAGCGATCCACACGACCTTCGGTGTCGAGGATCTTCTGGGTGCCCGTGTAGAAGGGATGGTTGCCACTCCAAACATCCACATGGATTTCGGGCTGGGTGGATCCGGTGGTCATCACCACCTCCCCATTGCAGATCACCTTGGCATCGGGATACCAGGTGGGATGGATCTCGGGTTTGGCCATGAGGATTAGCGCTTGGAGTACTGGGGAGCTTTGCGGGCCTTCTTCAGACCGTATTTCCGCCGTTCCTTGGCCCGGGGGTCGCGGCTGAGGTGGCCTTCCACCTTGAGGGGCTTGCGGTTGTCGGGGGACAGGTCGCAGAGGGCTCTGGCAGCCCCTTGCTTGATGGCATCGGCCTGGCCGGTGAGGCCCCCGCCGCTCACATTCACCAGCAGGTCGTATTGCCCCTCCAGGCCCAGGGTCTGAAGAGGGGCTTGAACGGCTGCCAGGTAGGCGGGGTTGAAATTCAGGTAGTGGTCACCAGGGCGACCGTTGATGGTGATGGTGCCCTTGCCTGGCACCACACGCACACGGGCGACGGCCGTCTTGCGGCGCCCGGTGCCCCAATACACAACAGAGGAGGAGGTGCTGGTCATCTCAGGCGGCAGTGGAGGGGAGGAGGGGGAGGGGCTGGGGTTGTTGAGCCGCGTGGGGATGGTCGGGACCCTTGTAAACCTTGAGCTTGCGGAAGAGCTGACGGCCAAGGCTGTTGTGGGGAAGCATCCCCTTCACCGCCGACTCAATGATGCGCTCGGGGAGGCGGGCCTGCAGATGGGCGAAGGATTCGGTTTTCATTCCACCCGGGCGTCCGGAATGGCGCCTGTAAAGCTTCTGGGTGGCTTTGTTGCCGCTCACACGCACCTTTTCTGCGTTGATCACCACAACAAAATCACCCGTATCCATGTGGGGGGTGAAGGTGGGTTTGTTTTTACCCCGCAACACCAGGGCGACCTCGCTAGCAAGGCGGCCGAGGGTTTGATCAGCGGCATCCACGACGAACCATTGGCGGTCGAGGGAGTCAAGGGAGGGCTGGGTGGTCTTGTTCATTGCACCTGTTTGGATCGCGCCTGAATGGATCGCGCCGAGTGAAGGACACCTGCTGGATCGCGACAGTTTAAATCGCGAGAGCTGGCCGCAATCTGGGGGCTGGGTTTCCCGGTGCCGGCCGTGTGAAGGCTGGACAACCTTTTCGACCATACCCCAGCATCAAGTCACTGAGGCAAAGGCCCATGAAGGGGAGGAAGCACCGGCCCCGATGCGGGCGGAGGTGGATCGCTGAATTCCAAAAGAAATCGCGGTTGACTATCATACCAAGTCGCCTCTGGGAAAACGGGCTCTGGGTAGCCCACCCGCAACAGACAGAGGCCCTGGGGAGGGGCAGCCTCCTTCACCTCATGACGGGCGCAACGGCGCCAACGATCCACAAACGCCTCCACCTGGAGCCTCCCCTCCCCCACGGCTACCAATTGGCCCATGATCAGTCGCACCATGCCGTAGAGGAAGCCAGTGGCCTGGAGTTCCACCACGATCAAATCTCCCTGGCGCTCCAGGGTCACTTCCTGCAAGGTGGTGCGGGCATGGGCCCTTCGGCTGCCCGCCCGTTGGAAGGCGGAAAAATCATGCTCGCCCAGCAGGGATTCCAGGGCTTGAGCCATGGCCTGCTCATCCAACCGCACTTGGTAGCGGTGCCAGCTCCAAGGGGCAAGAAAGAGATTGGGCAGCCGCCCATTGTGAATGGTGTAGCGGTAGCGCCGAAAACTGGCAGAGAAACAAGCGTGCCACTCGTGGGAGACCGGATGGGCCGCCCTCACGCGGATGGTCTCAGGCAACCGACCATTGAGGGCCTTGGGCCAACGTTGCGGTGGGATGGGACCCACGGCATCGAAATGCACCACTTGGGCCGCTGCGTGCACGCCGCTATCGGTCCGGCCAGCGGCCACCACATGGCCGGGGCTCTCGGGATCGAGGCAGGCCACAGCAGCCTCAAGGGTTTCCTGGACCGAGGAATGGTGGGCTTGT
>JBIIJA010000346.1:0-3062 GCA_044234195.1 Cyanobium sp.
AAGGCGCCGCCGTCGTATTGGAGGCAAAGGGCGATCCGTTGACGGTTCACGGGGCGCCCGCCTGGATCACACCAATTCGATGATGGCCATCTCCGCGTTATCACCGCGGCGCCGAACGGTGCGAATGATGCGGGTGTAGCCGCCCTGGCGGTCACCGTAGCGGTCCTTCGCCTTGTCGAAGAGGGCGTGCACCAGCTGCTTGTCGTAGATGTAGCTAATCGCACGGCGGCGTGAGGAGAGGCTTCCCTCCTTGGCCAGGCTGATCATCCTTTCCGCCTCATCGCGGAGGGCTTTGGCGCGTGCCTTGGTGGTTGTCACGCGGCCCTCTCGGATGAGTTGGGTGGTGAGGCCACGCAGCATGGCTTTGCGTTGGTCGGCGGGGCGTCCCAACAGGGGGACTCGGCACTGGTGTCGCATTGGAGGGACGTTGAATCAAAAGGGAGAGGCCGGAGCCGCCTCAGGCGGAGGTGCGGCTTTGGGGCAGGGAGATTCCGATGCGCTCAAGGGCCTCGATCACCTCGTCGGCCGACTTGGAGCCAAAGTTTTTGATCTCTAGGAGATCTTCATAGCTAAAGCCCATCAAATCAGATACAGAGTTGACCTGGGCTCTCTTGAGGCAGTTGTAGGCACGCACGGACAGGTTCAGTTCCTCCAAGGGGATCTGGGCCTCCGCTGAAGGTTCAGGCTCCAATCCGGGCTCATCCATCACGGTGAGCGTGGCGAGAGGCTGGAACAGGGCGATCAGCTGGTTGGCCGTCTGGGCCATGGCATCGTCGGGGGTGATGCTGCCATTGGTTTCAATTTCTAAGCGGAGGCGCTCCCGGGCTGATCCACCCTCGCCCACGGCCGTTTCATCCACGCTGTAGTTGACCCGCTTGATGGGCATAAACACCGCATCGATCTGAAGCAGATCAATCGCCCCCGTATCTTCCTGGTGGCGATCCACGGGACGGTAGCCAACCCCCCGCTCCACATGCACTTCCATCTCCAGGCTGTGGCCTGCGGCCACCGTGGCAATCAACCGCTCCCCATCGATCACCTGCACCTGGGAGGAAAATTGCAGGTCGGAAGCTTTGACCGTGGCTGGGCCATTCACCATCAACCTGCCAATTTCCAATTCACGGCTGCGGCTGTTCACCGGAATCGACTTGCAATTCAGCAGGATGTCGAGCACGTCCTCCCTCACACCAGGGATAGTGGCGTATTCATGATTCACGCCGGAGAGACGCACCGCTGTGATGGCACTGCCTTCCAAGCCACCGATCAAGACCCTTCGCAGGGCATTGCCGAGGGTTGTGGCCTGCCCCCTTTCCAGGGGGCCGATCACAAAGACACCCGTTTGGCATCGATCTTCGGAAACCTGATGCTCAACCCGGTCGATCTGGTAATGCAGCACGGCGATGGAAGGAAAGCTTGGTGAGAGGAATGGATCGAAGGGGTTTAGACGCGGCGACGCTTAGGGCGACGGCATCCGTTGTGGGGCAGTGGAGTGACATCCCGGATCAAGGTGATCTCCAAACCAGCCACCTGAAGGGCGCGAATGGCGGTTTCCCTGCCGGAACCGGGCCCACGCACCAACACTTCGATCTGACGCATCCCCTGCTCGAGGGCACGCCGGGCGGCAGCTTCAGCGGCTGTTTGAGCCGCGAAGGGCGTTCCTTTGCGCGCACCCTTGAAGCCACTGGCTCCAGCGGAAGACCAACTGATCACTTCTCCCGCCGTATCGGTGATGGAGACGATGGTGTTGTTGAACGTGCTCTGGATGTGGGCGACGCCATTGGGCACATTGCGCTTGGCCTTCTTGGGTCCTGTCTTCTTGGCGGGCTTGGCCATAGGTGGGGAACTGCGGGAGCAGAAACGGGTCGGTGGAGGGGACGATTGGAGGGTGGGGTGCCGTCAGCAGGGTTACTTCTTCTTGCCGGCCACCGTTTTGCGAGCGCCCCGACGGGTGCGGGCGTTGGTGCGGGTGCGTTGGCCCCGAACCGGCAGACCCATGCGATGGCGCCGACCCCGCAAACAGCCGATGTCCTGGAGACGTTTGAGGGCCATGCCCTCTTCGCGGCGCAAATCGCCCTCGAGGGTGAAGGCTTCCGCTGCCGCTCGCAGCTTCTGCACGTCGGAATCGGTGAGATCCTTCACTCGAATATCGGGACTCACACCCGCTTTGGTGAGGATCTTGCGTGAACGGGTCAGACCGATCCCGTACACATAGGTGAGGGAAACTTCAACCCGCTTGTCGCGAGGGATATCAACGCCGGCAATCCGAGCCACGGGATAAGGATGCAGAGGGCAGGGAGGCCCCTAGAGGGGGCGAAACAGTGGACAACTCCGAAGAGGGAGGGAAGAGGCTGGTGTGACCAGGGGTCAACCTTGACGCTGCTTGTGCTTAGGGTTGGCGCAGATGACCATCACCCTTCCGTGGCGACGGATCACCCGGCACTTCTGACACATCCTCTTGACTGAGGCACGCACCTTCATGGCTCGCGGCGCTCCTTTTGACAAACAATGATGGTATCACAGCAGTCAACGCTCACCCCAACAGGGTGCTGATCCGAGCGGCAATCTCCTCCACCGTGCCGCTGGCCTCCACCGGTTGGAGCAAACCCTGGGCCTGGTAGTGGGCGATCAGCGGGGCCGTTTGCTCCTGGTAGACATCCAGCCGATGGCGGATCACCGCTTCGTTGTCGTCGGCCCGGCCGCGGGCAAGCAGCCGCTGCAACAACACGGGAGCTTCGAGCTCCATCAAGAGCACCAGCTCGATGGACTGACCCAGCTCCCCAAGCAGCCCATCAAGGGCTATGGCCTGAGGCAAATTGCGGGGGAACCCATCCAAAAGCCAGCCGCCTTGATGACCCTCGAGGCGGTGGCGCACGATCGCCAGCACGAGGGCGTCGCTCACAAGTTCACCCCGGGCCATCACGGCCTCAGCTTCTTGACCCAGGGGAGTGGCGGCCTGCACTTCAGCCCGCAGCAAATCTCCCGTAGAAAGGTGCAACAGGTGGTGGGAAGCGGCAAGGCGCTGAGCCTGAGTGCCCTTACCGGCCCCGGGGGGGCCGAGAAAC
>JBIIJA010000031.1:0-10688 GCA_044234195.1 Cyanobium sp.
ATCAGGTTGAGGCACTGCACCCCCTGACCCGCCTGGCCTTTGATGAGATTGTCGATGGCGCTCATCACAATCAATTGCCCCGTGCGCCGATCCACCTGCACGGAGAGCAGGCAGCGGTTGGTGCCTTTCACCCATTTGGTGGCGGGATAGGTGCCCACCGGCAACACCTCCACGCAGGGGCTCTGGCGATAGGCCGCCCTCACCAGGGTGCTGCAGTCATCCGCGGTGAGGCCCGGATCCCTCAGGCGGGCGTACACCGTGGCCAGCAGGCCTCGCACCATGGGCATCAGGTGGGGTGTGAACTGCACCATGAGGGGATGGCCGCAGACCTGGCCACATTGCTGTTCAATTTCGCTGGTGTGGCGGTGGCCGATCACCCCATAGGGCGCCACCGCTTCGCCTGCCTCTGCCAGCAACAAATGCTCCTTGGCGGCTCGCCCCCCGCCGGAGGTGCCGGTTTTGGCATCGATCACGATGCCATTGAGCTCGATCAAGCCCTGGCTGAGAAAGGGCATCAAGGCAAGCAAGCTGGCCGTCGGGAAACAGCCAGGAGCCGCCACCAACCTTGCCTTGGCGATGCTCTGCGCCTGCCATTCCACCAAGCCATACACAGCCTCCGCGCAGAGCTCACCGTCTTGCCGGGGGTGGATCTTGGCCTCACTGCTATACACCTCCTGCCATTCGCTCAAAGAGCGATAGCGGTAATCCGCGGAGAGGTCCACCACTTTCACGCCCCGCTCCAGCAGGGGGGGCACCAGCTGGGAGGCCAGGCCGTTGGGCAGGCTCAGCACGGCAAAATCGGCAGCAGCGGCAATGGCCTCCGGATCACAGGCCTGCACCACCGGATCCCCGGTCAATGGGAGAAAGGGCACCAAATCGCTCCAGCGTTTGCCACTGCTGCGCTCCCCCCCCAGGAAGCTCACGTCCAATTGGGGATGGCCTTGGAGCAGGCGCAGGGTCTGGAGGCCGCCGTAACCACTCGCTCCGATCACCGCGACCCGCCCTCCCGTCATCTCCTAGCTCGCAAACGGGCCATCTTAGTGGGGCTCAGCCATGGGGGTTGGGGTTCTATAAAAGCGAGATGAGCTCTTGCGTGCACTGATTCCTTGACCCTCACTCCGGAGCGCCAGACGAGCGACACCGAGCCTGCCATCTGCTTTGACTGCATCGCCGATGCCCTGGCGGCGATCCGCAATGGGGAAGCGATTGTGGTGGTGGATGATGAAAATCGGGAGAATGAAGGTGATCTGATTTGCGCGGCCCAGTTCGCCACCCCGCAGGAGATCAATTTCATGGCCACCGAAGCGCGCGGCCTCATCTGCCTGGCGATGGAAGGGGAGCGGCTCGACGCCCTGGGTCTACCCCTGATGGTGGATCAAAACACCGATAGCAATCAAACGGCCTTCACGGTGAGTGTGGATGCGGGCCCCGAGCATGGGGTGGGTACGGGGATTTCCGCGGAAGATCGGGCCCGCACCATTCAGGTGGCCATCCATCCCCAAACCCGCCCGGCGGATTTGCGACGACCTGGCCATGTGTTCCCCTTGCGGGCCCGAGACGGCGGGGTGCTCAAGCGGGCTGGCCACACCGAAGCGGCTGTCGACCTGGCCCGCTTGGCGGGGCTGTATCCCGCCGGGGTGATCTGTGAGATCCAGAACAGCGATGGCTCCATGGCCCGGTTGCCCGAGCTCCTGCACTACGCCAAACAACACAGCCTTCGCCTGATCTCCATCGCCGATCTGATTCGCTACCGGCTCGCAACCGAACGGTTTGTGCGGCGCCAAGCCGAAGCCCTGTTGCCCAGCGCCTTCGGCGATTTCCGCGCCATTGGCTATCGCAATGAACTGGATGGCAGCGAGCATGTGGCCCTGGTCAAGGGCAATCCTGGGCAAGCGTCCGCACCGGTGCTGGTGCGGGTGCACAGCGAGTGCCTCACCGGGGATGCCTTCGGCTCCTTGCGCTGCGACTGTCGCCCCCAGCTCGAGGCTGCCCTGCGCATGATCGAAGCCGCTGGGGAGGGGGTGGTGGTGTATCTCCGCCAAGAGGGGCGGGGGATCGGCCTGGTGAACAAGCTGCGGGCTTACAGCCTGCAAGATGGCGGGTTAGACACGGTGGAAGCCAACGAGCGTCTTGGTTTCCCGGCAGACCTTCGCAATTACGGGGTGGGGGCCCAGATCCTCAGTGATCTGGGTGTGGAACGCCTGCGCCTCATCACCAACAATCCCCGCAAGATTGCCGGCCTGGATGGCTATGGCCTGCGGGTGGATGATCGGGTCCCACTAGTCATCGATGCGGGCACCCACAACGCGGCCTACCTCTCGGCCAAAAGGCTGAAACTGGGCCATCTGATGGACCCCCGGCCGGAGCCCGTGGTGGCCCAGGCCGCCGCGGAGAGCCGAGGCCCCACTGCCGTGGTGGCTTGGCAAGGGGAAGGGGTGGATCCCCAAAGGGACCACAGCCATCTTCAGCAGCTGCAACAGTGGGCGGAGGGCCGTGAGCTGCGCTTTGCGCTGGAGGACCATCCCCGGCTGCTGGCGCTCTTGGAGGGCCCCTCCCTGGCCGCCCTGCTGATGGCCCAACCGGCCCAGGAGCTGCAAAGCATGGATTTGGCCGAGGCCCTCACCCTTCTTGGTGGCTGGCCCCAGACCCGGGCAGTGTCGCTGCTGTTGGCCCCTGATGGGCCACGCAGCAGCCACCCCTCCGCCTTGCTGGAGCCCGAGCGCCGCTCCCTTTCCGAATTGCACCAAGCTGCCACGTTGGCCTGCCCCTGGCTTCACCTTGAGCCGGGAGCCTTCATCGTCTGGCACACCTGAAGGGCTGTGGAAAGTGGAACGGCTCAGGCAAACCTGATGGGCCGTGGGCCGGCTGAGGTCGCCGTGGAATCCGCCCTGTGGAGCCCAGTCTGGTGTGGGCCCGTCCTGTAAAACACCTTCAGTCATTCTGTTGGCATGGCCCCATCTGCTGCTCTCGATCTCAGCAAGGCCCGCTTGGGAGTGCTCGGCGGCAGCGGCCTTTACGGCATGGAGGGGCTGGAGGATGTGCAAGAGCTGGAGATCAGCACCCCCTATGGCGCTCCCTCCGATGCCCTGCGTCTCGGGCGCATCGGCGATGTGGAGGTGGTGTTCCTCGCCCGCCATGGCCGCCATCACACCTACACCCCCAGCGAAGTGCCCTACAAGGCCAATCTCTGGGCCCTGCGGTCCCTTGGGGTGCGCTGGATCCTCTCGGTCTCGGCCGTGGGCTCCCTACAGGAGCAGGTGCGCCCCCTCGACATGCTGGTTCCCGATCAGTTCATTGATCGCACCCACCAACGCCCTTTGAGTTTCTTTGGGGAGGGCCTGGTGGCCCATGTGGCGGCCGCCGATCCCTTCTGCCAGAGCCTGAGCACGATTTTGGGAGATGTGGCCGAGAGCCTGATGCCCGAAGGTCGGGCTCTGCACCGCGGCGGCACCTACCTGTGCATGGAGGGTCCGGCCTTCTCCACCCGGGCCGAATCGGAGCTCTACCGCTCCTGGGGTTGTGCGGTGATCGGCATGACCAACCACACGGAGGCACGCCTGGCCCGGGAAGCCGAGATGGCCTACGCCACCCTGGCCATGATCACCGACTACGACTGCTGGCACGAGGAGCATGACGCAGTCACCGTGGAGATGGTGATCGCCAACCTTCAGGCCAATGCGGCCCTGGCCCAAACGATCGTGCGGCTGGCTGCGGAGCGGGTGGGGGCACAGCGTCCAACCAGCCCCGCCCATCGAGCCCTGCGCCACGCCCTCTTGACACCTCCGGATCACGTGCCCAGCGACACCCGGCGCCGCACCGAACTGTTCACGGCTCCTTACTGGGGTGAGGCAACGACAGCCCCATAGCCTCCAGGGTGGCGCGGAGGGAAGGACCATGGAGGCGGAGGGCTTCCGCCGCGGCGCCCTGATCCAGCCCGCCCACGGCCATCAACAGGGCGCATTTGACCGATCCTTGGCTTTCGCTGAGCAGGGAACGGCCCCTCTGCCGGTCCACCCCCGCCAGGTCCGCCAAGATCCGCAGGGCCCGATCCTCCAGCTTGGCGTTGCTCACGGATACATCCACCATGTGGTTGCCGTACACCTTGCCCAGGCGCACCATCACGCCCGTGGAGAGGATGTTGAGCGCCATTTTGGTGGCGGTTCCGGCTTTCAAGCGGGTGGAGCCGGTGAGCAGTTCGGGACCGGTGAGCAGGCGAATATCGATATCGCAGGGCATGGGCGCCTGCTCCCGGGGAACACAGGCGATGGCAATGGTGAGGGCTCCAAGGGCTTGGCCATGACGGAGCCCGCCGAGCACGTAGGGAGTGGTGCCCCCGGCCGCGATGCCCACCAGGGCATCGCGAGGGCCAAATCCCCGCTCTTGAAGATCTCTCTGCCCCTGCTCTGGCAGATCCTCCAGGCCCTCTGAGCTGCGCAACAGGGCCGGAGCTCCTCCGGCCAGGATCCCCTGCACCAGCTCGGGCGGTGAGCAGAACGTTGGCGGACACTCCGCCGCATCCAACACCCCAAGCCGGCCAGAGGTGCCAGCGCCGAGATAAAAGAGTCGCCCGCCCTGCCGCAGCAGGCTAGCGATGGCTTCAATGGCTTGAGCCAACAGGGGCGCCGCTTGCTGCACGGCCCGTTGGGGTTCCAAGTCGTTGCGGCAAAACAGCTCCACGAGCGCATCGGTGGACAGCTGATCCAACTCCTGGCTGAGGGGGTTGGCCAGTTCCGTCAGAAGATGGCCGCGGTTGAGCTCACTCAAAGCAGGCCCTCCAGGCTGCGACGGAAGGCCTCCAGCTCCGGATCGGAGGTCGTGGAGGGGTCCTCCACCTCCGTTGACGGGGCATCAGCATCCTTCCAGTGGTCCACATCAAGGTTTTGGGGGGGTGGGGCGATGAGAAGCCGATCTTCCTCGCTGTTGGGGAGGAAGCCAGCGGGCACAAACTTGGCTTCGTAGCCCGCCTGGGCGCAAAACAGCTCCACATCCTCCCGATTGATGCGCTCCACGCTGGGCAGGGGAAAATCCTGGGCTTCCAGAAGTCCCGCGTAACGCTCGGCATCGTCCGCATCTTCAAAGAGCAGCACAACGGTGCGACCACCCACCTCAATGGAGTGGATGCCCTCCTCCTCACTGCCAGCATCAAACAGGAGCACATGCACGGGCATGGCCCTGGCATCACGGTGGGCCAAAAGCGCGATCGCTAACGCTCCCGCCAGTGTCTCACCCAGGGGGGGTGTCGGCCAGTTCCTGCAGGCGGCGATAGAGGGCCTCTTCGGCTTCGCTCAGCTGGGGGGGCACGGTGATGCGGATGTCCACGATCTGATCACCCACCTGCTCGTCCCAGCGCAGCCCCCGACCCCTGAGCCGGAGGAGCCGTCCGCTGGAGGAGCCGGGCGGAATGCGCAGCCGGACAGGGCCCGCCAAAGTGGGAACCAGCTGATGGCACCCCAGGGCGGCCTCCGCGGGGGTCAACTCCAGGGTGTAGAGCACCCGCAGGCCATCAATCCGCAGCCCATCCGCGGTGCGAACCCGCAGATGGAGGAAGTGATCCGCCCCACCAGGGGCCAGTCCGGGGAGGCGCAGCCGCCACCCATCTCCGGCGAAGGGCGGAGTCCAGACCTCCACCACCGTGCCGTCATTGAGCTCAAGTTCCACCCGTTCACCGGCGAGGGCCTGTTCCGGCTGCAACTCCACCAGAGTTTCCTCCGCCACACCGACGGGCACGGGCTGGGGCGGAGGGGGTGAGGCCGTCACCCGGCTCTCGTCCTCCCCCATGGAGGGCTCGCTCGGCGGACCGAACAACGTATCGAGGTAGGACTGAAAGTCGGGGAAGCCACTGGAGAAGGGATCGTTGGCCGGCCCCCCCCCGACCCCAGGCTCCTCCCCGGTCTCCCAAGCCCGCCGGCGCCTGGGGTCGGAGAGCACCGCATAGGCCTCATTCACCAGCTTGAAGCGCTCCTCCGCCACGGGATCGTTCCCGTTGAGATCGGGATGCCAGCGGCGTGCCTGCTCGCGAAAGGCCTGTTTCAGACGAGCCGGATCGGCGCCAGGCTCCAGACCCAGCACCTGCCAGTAATCCATAGCGCCCAAGGTGGTCATGGCGCGGGTGTCACTGCGGGCCCCATGGGTCATCCTCCTCCCGATCCCAGCGGGACCGGTCGCGGCCGAAGTCCGAGGAGGTCATGGGGGCATCGGAGGCCCGCCGCCGGTCGCGGGGAAACTCACGAAAAGGAGCCTCTTCCCCCCGGAAAGGTGGCGGCTCCTCACGAAAACGGCCCATACGCTGGGGACGCTCGTCCCAGGGATCAGAGCGATCCCAGCGATCCCCCCGGGAGGGGGGTTCCCAACTGTCCCAATCATCGTCGGCGAAGAGTTCATCCTTCAAGGAGCCCAAGGTGTTCTTGAGACCCTGGAGCGGCCCCCCCTCACTGCGTTGTTCACTGAGCAGGCGACGATTCAATCCGAACAGGGCCTCCTGCAATTGGCTCACGGCCAGCTCCAGTTCAGGATCCTCCGCATTGGCATCTGCCAGCAGGTCCTGCACCGCTCTCACGGCTAGCTCCACGCTGCGCTGCTGCCGTTCGGCGCCGTAGGGACCCAGTTCCAGGGCCGCATCTCGGAGCCGACGCTCAGCCTGCGAAACCAGGGTTAGGGCCCGGTTGCGGCGATCGATCACGGCTCGCTTGCGGCGATCCTCCCCGGCCTTCCGCTCGGCCTCCTCTAACAGAGCCTGGATTTCTTCCTCGCTCAAATTGGAGCCCCCCTGGATCGACACGCTTTGCTGCCGGCCGGTGGTGCGATCTTGAGCGGACACCTGCAGCAAGCCATTGGCATCAATGTCGAACGAGACCTGAACCTGGGGCACGCCGCGGGGGGCGGGAGGAATGCCCGAAAGGCGGAAACGACCCAGGGATTTGTTATCCGCGGCCATCTGCCTCTCCCCCTGGAGCACATGGATGTCAACGGAGTTTTGATTCGCTTCCGAGGTGCTGAACACGTCGCTTTTGCGAACGGGGATCGGGGTGTTGCGGGGGATCAGCACCTTCATCAATCCGCCAATGGTTTCCAATCCCAAGGAGAGAGGGGTGACGTCATTCAGCATCAAATCCCGCAATTCACCCGTGAGAATCCCCGCCTGCACGGCAGCGCCAATGGCCACGACCTCATCGGGATTGACGGATTGGCAGGGGTCCCTTGGAATCAGCGTACGCACCATGTTTTGCACCATGGGCATGCGGGTTGCCCCACCAACGAGCACCACATCGTCGATGGAGTCGGCGCCGAGGCTGGAATCCCGCAGGGCCCGCTGCACAGGCCTGAGCAGCCGATCCAGCAACTCGGGACACAGCCCCTCAAAGGTGAGGCGCTCCAGGGTGGTTTCGATGTGCAGCGGACCCTCGGGCCCGGTGGCGATGAACGGCAGGGAGATGGGGGTGCTCTGCACACCAGAGAGCTCCTGCTTGGCCTTCTCCGCCGCCTCGCTGAGCCGTTGCAAGGCCTGCCGATCGCGCCGCAAATCCAGGCCGTGCTCCTTGAGGAAGGCTTCCGCCACCCAGTCGACAATCCGCTGATCCCAGTCATTGCCTCCCAGTTGGGTGTCGCCGCTGGTGGCCTTCACATCGAAGACGCCATTGGCAATGCGCAGCAACGACACATCGAAGGTTCCACCGCCCAGGTCGAACACCAACACCCGCTTGGCAGCGCTGCGATCAAAGCCATAGGCCAGAGCAGCCGCCGTGGGCTCGTTGAGAATGCGCTCCACCGCGATGCCCGCCAGCCGTCCCGCATCGCGGGTGGCTTGGCGCTGGGCATCGTTGAAATAGGCGGGCACGGTGATCACCGCTGCCTCCACCGGTTCTCCCAGGTAGGTGGAGGCGTCGTCCACCAACTTGCGAAGGATGCAAGCCTGCAGCTCCTCAGGGGCGTATTCCCGTTCCGTCGCGGGACAGACCACTCGCACCTGCCCCGTGTCGTTGGCCCGCACCGTGTAGGGCACCGCCAAACTGCTCTCTTCGAGCTCCTCCCAGCGGCGACCGATAAAGCGCTTCAAATTGGCAAAGGTGTTGCGGGGATTGAGCACCAGCTGGCGCCGTGCCGCTTGGCCCACAAGGAGCTCTTGCTCACGGGTGAAGCCCACCACAGAAGGGGTGGTGCGGGCACCCTCCGCATTGGCGATCACCATAGGCCGACCTCCCTCGAGCACCGCCACCACCGAATTGGTGGTGCCCAGGTCGATGCCCACGATTCGCCCCATGGCCGTGTTCAATCCATGCGTTGGAGGCCCAACGCTACTTGCCAGTCCTGATGCGTTAAACCCCCCTTAATCCCCCGAGCACGGGTGGCTGTCAAGATCACAGGGTGAGCCAGTGATCTCCCGGCAGCCGCTGTATGACAGGCCAATCCAGATCTGAGGCCTTTACGCTGCGGCAACGCCCCGCCAGTGAAAAGCTGGTGGATCAAGGCTTTCGACAGCTCACCTTTGTGCTGGCGGCCATGGTTGCGGCGATCCTCCTGGCCATTTTTGTCACGGTGTTGAAGGGCTCCTGGGAGGCGATCCAAAGCTTTGGCTGGAGCTTTCTCACCACCTCGGCGTGGGATCCGGTGAACGAAAAGTATGGCGCCTTCACCGCCATCTACGGCACCTTGGTGTCGTCCTTATTGGCCCTTCTCTTTGCGGTTCCGCTCGGTGTGGGAACGGCCATTTTCATCACAGAGGATCTGTTGCCCCGATCCGTCCGCAACGTGATTGGAGTGATGGTGGAACTCTTGGCGGCGATCCCCTCGGTGGTGTTGGGGCTGTGGGCCATTTTTGTCATGGAACCCGCCATCCGACCTCTGCTGCAAGTTCTGCACACCACCTTGGGCTGGATGCCCCTGTTTGACTCTGTCCCCCAGGGACCGGGCATGGCCCCAGCGATATTGATCCTTGTGGTGATGATCCTGCCGATCATCACAGCGATCGCCAGAGATGCCCTGAATCAAGTGCCCATTGAGCTGCGCCAGGGGGCTTACGGAGTGGGCACCACCCGCTGGGGGGCAATCTTCAACATCATCCTCCCGGCAGCCATCTCAGCCATCATGGGTGGGGTGATGCTTGCCCTGGGAAGGGCCATGGGAGAAACCATGGCCGTGACGATGATCATTGGAAACTCGATGAAGTTCAGCACGTCTCTTCTGGCGCCAGCCAACACAATTTCCTCGATGCTGGCCAACCAGTTTGGCGAAGCCGATGGCATTCAGGTGTCGGCATTAATGTACGCCGCCTTGATTTTGATGCTACTCACGTTCGTGGTAAATATCTTGGCTCAGTGGGTGGTAAAACGCCTGAGTTTGCGATACTGACACAACCAAAGCAATCATGATCAACTCCGATTTGGCTCCCTCATTTGGCGAGAATAAACAGAATTTCAAACGGAACGATTTGTTTTTTAATCCCACCCTGAAACGCAATCGGTTCAATGTTATTTTCAATGGGTTGGCGGGTTTCTTTGCGGCGGTTTCTGTCCTGCCTCTGATCCTTGTGTTGACCTACGTGCTGCTCAAAGGTGGGAGCTTGATCAAACCCAGCCTGTTCAGCCAACTCCCTCCAGCTCCCGGCAGTGATGGGGGGGGCATCGGTAATGCCATTTTGGGCACCCTTGTGGTCACTCTGCTGGCCTCCCTCCTTGCCATCCCTGTTGGGGTCGGTGGTGGTGTGTTTTTGGCAGAATTCTCCCGCAAGGGCTGGTTTTCGCAATTTGTACGCTTTGGCAACGACGTTTTAGCCGGAGTGCCATCGATCATCAGTGGCGTGTTTGTTTATGGCGCGATTGTTGCCACCCGCATCTTTTTCGGGCAAAGCTATAGCGCCATGGCCGGAGCCATTGCCCTAGCGGTCTTGATGCTGCCTACGGTCATCAAAACCACGGATGAGGGCCTGCGCCTGGTGCCCAATGATTTGCGCCTTGGCTCCTATGGAGTGGGAGCCTCCCGTTTTGTCACGATCACCCAGATCACTTTGCCGGCGGCCTTCACACCGATTGCCACCGGTACGGTGTTGGCGATCGCACGAGCCGCTGGCGAAACAGCCCCCTTAATCTTCACCGCCCTTTTTTCCCCGTTCTGGCCCGAGGGAATCTTTAACCCGATCGCAACAATGTCCGTTCTGATCTTTAATTTTGCGATCATGCCATATGAGCCACAAAATCAACTCGCCTGGGCGGCATCCTTTATTTTGGTGCTGATGATTCTTCTGGCCAACCTTTTCTCTCGCTGGCTATCCACCCTGAAAAAAACCTGATGATCCTCTGAACTCGGATCCTCCAGCCTTACACCGTCTCCAGAATCGTCCTCCCATGACCACCTCCTTCCTATCCAACCCGGCTCAGACCACAGCCAAAGAGGACATCTGCATGTCCTTAGAGGATGTCTCGATTTCCTATGGTCGCTTTGAAGCGGTGCGCAATGTTTTCCTTGAAATTCCCCGCAAGGGTGTAACGGCGTTCATTGGTCCTTCAGGTTGTGGGAAATCCACCGTTTTGCGTGCCCTCAACCGGATGAACGATCTCATCCCAGGGTGCACGTTGAAGGGACGGGTGATCTTTGATGGCCACGACCTCTATGACAGGCGGGTGGATCCTGTGGAATTGAGACGACGGATTGGCATGGTGTTTCAAAAACCGAATCCCTTCCCTAAAACCATCTAC
>JBIIJA010000384.1:0-2703 GCA_044234195.1 Cyanobium sp.
GGGCCCGGCAAAAGGGCAGGGCGGTGGCCAAGCTGAAGCGGGGGCCGCAGACGCAGCAGCTGATGAAGGGGTAGAGATGGCGGCGGGAGGAGGGATCGGCCAACTCCGCCAGGCAGGCGGGGCAGGGTGCCCGGTCTGCCGAGAGGCCCGGTGCCACCAGGGCCCGGCCCAGGGGGACGGCGGGGCTGGCACCCAGCCCAATCCCCTCAGGCCAGAAGGGATCAGGTGGGTCTAGCCACTGGACCTCCAGCTGTTCCAAGCGGGCCGCCACAGGCAAGGCGGTGGGCAGGGCCTGGAGGAAGTGCTCCAAGGCCGCCCGTGGTCCACAGAGATCAATCTCGAGCACGTCAAAGCGGTTGTGCAAGCTGCCCCGAAGCAGGAGCCCTGCCGCGAGGCGAGCCAGGGCTGGCCGGGCCCCCACCCCCTGCACCACGCCGCGGCAGGCCACCAGCAAACGGGCCCTCTCGCCGGCTGATCCCCTCATCACCCCTGGGGCAGAACTGTCTGCGGTGAGGGCCGCACCATCTCCAACAGAGCCCCCATCCCCTCCCCGCTGCGGGCCGACGTTTCCAGCACCCGGGCACCCGGGGCCACCTGCCGCACATGGCGATGGGCGAGGAGCCGATCGAATCCCACAGCGTCCGCCAGATCCACTTTCGTGATCACGACCAGATCGGTCACCGAGAGGAGCACCAGCCGCAGATCTTCGCCGAGATCAAAGACGGCAGGGCAGACCAGATTGCCGACGTTTTCGATCAAAAGCAGATCCAGTGCAGCGAGGGGGTGGCCAGCGCTCTCGAGGGCAGCGAGACCGCGATGCACCATGGCGGCATCCAGATGGCACGTGTGGCCTGTGGTGATCTGCACCGCTGGCAGACCGGCCTTCTCCAGGCGACGGGCATCATGATCTGTCGCCAAATCCCCCACAAGCGCCCCTAGGCGAAGGGTGGAGGACACCGTGGCAGCCAGGCGCTCGAGCAAAGCCGTCTTGCCAGATCCCGGAGAAGAGAGAAGGTTCACCACCCGCACCCCAGCGGCGCGGAAGTGCTCCCGGTTGTGGGCCGCCAAATGGTCGTTCTGGGCCAGCAGAGACTGTTGCAACACCACCCGTCGGGCTGGGGAGAGCGAGCGGGGGAGAGATGGCGATTGGTCAGGCGCCTGGTCGGGCAAGCCGCAGGCGCAGTGGCTGCACATGGCCGGGGACAACGCATCAAAGCCGCTGTCACGGTAGGCGTGATGCCAAGAGGCCGTCAGCTGGGCCGGCCCCGTAAGCCGGGTGTGTGGCGATGGAAGGCAGAGATCAGGGAGACACATCCATGGCATGAAGCGTGAACTCCCGACCTCGGCGTAACTCACGACTAGGGGTGCCGCAGTGCGGGCAAAGGCCCAGGCCATCCCCTGCACAGAACTCCTGGACGCATGACACACACCACCATGTGGCAGGCACCTCCTCAATGGCCAGGCGGGCCTCCTGGGCACAGGTGCCTTTCAGCACGATGGCGGCGGCCGTGCGCAGAGCCTGGTGATCGACTCCTGCCAAGCTGCCCACCCGCAAATGAATCGCTTCCACCCGCAGCGCTCCCTCGCGGGTAGCCACCTGCAGCACCTGCTCCCCCAGGGCCATCATCAGGCTGAGCTCGTGAATTGGCACCTCCCAAGCCTCCCCACTCTGAAGGGCCTTGGGATGGGCGATGGGCCCTGCCCCCTTTGGCGGTGAGCTGGCCGATCTCCTCGATCGCCATAGTGGCCCCGCTGCGTTCTTCAGACTCCCCCACAACGGCCGGCCATGGCACTGGAGTCAGGTCAGCGGCCGGTGGGCTGGCGGGGCTGCTGGTGGTGGGCCACCTCAACAGGGACAGCCGCAAGGGGCTGGGAAGTCCGGGCTGGCCCTGGAGACCACACAACAAAGCCCGAACCATGGGCTCGGGCTCTTGTCTGCTCAGCCATGGGGCCCTTTGCAGAAAGGGGCGTGGCTGCGCGGTCGAAGGATCGTTTGATTGGAGATCGCCATGGGCGATCACAGATCTTCAGTTGTGGGGCGGAGCTGCTGACGCTGGCCTCCTGGGGCCATGGGTCTAGCGGGGTCTCCCATCACTCCGGGGCACCTGGAGCCTTTGGGGAACGGAACTCTTTAGACGGTGCATGGAACGGCCGCTCAGGCTCTGACGAGGGCAAAGCGTGGCTGGGCCTGGGAAACCAGAGATCGCTTGAGAGTGTTGGAGCAGGGTCCAAACGTCAGCGGGCTCCTGGCATCTGATTGGGTGGAGTGTCGTCCAAAGGCGCCTCCGATGTGTTGCACCCATCGTGATCGACGCCGTCAAAACAAACAACCAGCTCCTGTGGATTTGTGATCGCTCTTGATGTGCCGACACCTCTCTTGATGAAGCGTCTTAACAACCGTGAAGGAGAAACCTTGGCTCGGTGGATGAAGCCCTCTCGGCCGAGGAAGAGCTTCTTTTTCACAACCTGGGCATCGCGCTCAGCGGGCGGCAAACCCGGCCTCCAGCTCAGCATCACCAGTCAAGGAGTGTGGCCAAGCGCGGGGCTCCCTCCAGGAATGGCCTTTTGGTGTTGGCTCAGCCTGCGGGAGATGGGTTCCAGGGAAACCATCTCCCGCAGGAAGAGGAAAGACCTTCAGGGACAATCCAGCAGCAGCCCGGGGTTGGGCAACTGCCCTGTGGCCATTGTGGGGAGGATCCACTG
>JBIIJA010000385.1:0-2702 GCA_044234195.1 Cyanobium sp.
TATTGCTTGTTGGATATGGATTTTGTAAAGTTGAACTCATCTTGTCTAGTGTAATTCTTGCGGGGTATTGGATGTGGAGCGAGCGTCGCGACCCGAAAAGACGCCTCCTGATTCCTCTGAGTTATGCCACATGGTTTGGTGCGTTGCTGTTGCCAAGTATTCGCCTCAATGGAATCCAGACCCTTTCTGGATCGAGATCCTGGGAAGCGTTCAAGGTGAAATACACCTCCTTGTTTCATCCTCATCAACTCAGCGCGCCGAGTGATGACCCCTGGGACTATTCTCACCAGACGATTGATAAAATCTTTCCAGACACCGATCATAAAATTATCAATGTAATCAGAAAATATCCCCGCATGTATCTCGATTATCTTGCCCTTTCAACCACGCAAAGTTTAATCAATATCTTCGGCGGCATCAAGCTGCTCGTGATCCCTGCGGCTCTTTGTTTGACGGCTCCCAGAATCTCCACCGAGCGCCTCCGATTTGCGACAGGTGCCCTGCTCATCATGATCCTGTTTGGCCTCATTCCAGCTGCCTTCATGGGTTTTGTTCATGTGCGTTATGTCATGCGCTATTACCCTTTGGTTGTCGTTGTGCTTTTAGGTCTTTGTCTCGATAGCAAGCAAGAGAGGGCGTGGGTTCAGCCCTTGGTTTGGGGGGCTGCGATTGTCACCCTGATCCTGCAAATCATCTTTTTGCCTGAAGTTGTTCAACAATCCCATTTCCTGTGACTAGCGATTATCGTTCAAACAACCGAATCCAGTATGGGGAGCCCCCTCTTGCCCATCCCGCTGGGCATGGGACCAAGGCCCTCGACCTCGCATTCTTGTTGCTTTTATTGGTGATTGGCTGGCTTTGGATTTGGGGTGCCTGTTGGAATCCCTGGCGCATCAGCTGCTTCTTGCATCCAGATGGCCACGGCGATCCTGTCCAGCATTTTTTGGGATGGCAGGCCTATGCGCTGTCTCCTCCCGTCAGCCTGGTGCCCCCACTCTTTGATCGCTGGACTTGGCCCGAGGCGATTCCACTTCTCTTTGCTGATGTGATTCCCCTAGCCGCCATGCTGATGCGGCCCTTGCAACAGCTTGTTGGTCAACCCTTTCAGTATTTCAGCTTTTTCTCCCTGGTAAGCATCCTGGCCACTGGGGTGCTGGGCCATCGCATCGGCTGGAGGGCGACACAGTCGCGCAGCGGCGCCTTTGCCCTTGGACTGGCCCTCGGTTTGGCCCCTCCCATGGTGCTGCGCACCACCGCCCATGAGGCCTTGAGCTTGCAGGTGCTGATTGTTTCTGCTTTGGCCCTCCTGATTTTTCGTGAATCCCTTTTTTGGCCTTGGGCTCTCCTCCTGGGGCTCGCTGCCGGAGTGCATGCCTACCTTGCGCTGAGTCTTCTTCCCATGGTGGCGATTCGTCTTCTCTCCCAAGAGTGTGCACCATCCCCGTTGGCCGCCAGCTTGCGGCGAGCTCTGTCTGAGCGGCTTGGCTGGAAGCCGCCTGCCCGGCTCCTGGAGGCCCTTCTGCTGGCCTTGACGTTTATCGGAGCGTGTTTGCTCTTGGGATATGCCAGTGGCAATGTGGAGAGTGCTCCGGATTGGGGTGAAAACTGGAGTGCCAACCTGCTTTCTTTTTTTGATTCGGCTAACACCTCACCGATTACTCCACCCCTGGGGCGACATTTGCCTTTTCAATCCGAGGGATTTTCCTATCTCGGGCTCTTTGTGATTATTGGCGTTCCATTGGTGCATCTGCTTGGGGGCAAGCGACTGCGAGCCACTCCAAGCCTGTTTCCCAGTCCATTCCTTTTTTGGGGCGTGTTGGCCTTGATGGTTGTCTTCGCCTGGGGAACCCGGTGGTACGTCGGCCCCCATCTCCTGCTTAATTTTGATGTGCTGAAGCGTTTGCCACTCACAGCTCCTCTTTACATCAGTTTGCGGGCTACGGGCCGGTTCATTTGGCCGGCCTACTACGCGATCACCATTTGGACCATTGTCCATGTCTGGACTCTCTTTCGAGCGTCTTGGTGGCCCAGGTTGCTTGTGCTGATCTTTGTTGTGGCGTTGTTCGAGAGCCATCAGATCCCGCTAAAGATGGCCCATGAGCAGTTCCAATATCGTCAGCAAGCCCTGTCCGTGAGTACGGATCCCGTTCCAGCTCCTCTGGTGGCCTTCGCCCGTCGCCCTGGGAGCCACGTCATCAACATCACGGACAACCCTCGCCAGGCGCTCCCTGCTCTTCCGTCCCTTGCCCTTCAGCGTCTCGCTCCTGGAGTGGTCACCAACCATGCCCCCTACCTAGCTCGCTACCCGCGCCTCCTCCATGCAGCGGCCGGAGCCACAGCCTGTGAGCGCATGGCCAACTTGCTTCGCCAACATCCCGAGATTCGCGATCGCTCCTGGTTTCTGGTGGAGGGTGATGGGGTCGATTCCTGCCGCCCGCTACCGGGGTGGCGCGTGGAACGCACGCTGGAGTTGCCTCCTCACCACCAGATGGTGCGCCCCGTTCCCGATCAGTCCCTCCGGCCAGCCCTCGCTCCACCTGGTTCCGGGAGTCCGCCCTAGGGTGGTGGGATGGAGATCTTTCCTGACCGACCCTCGGAGCAGGCCCCCCAGCCCAGAAGCCCGGGATCTGGACCCCAGGGGTCTGAGCCCAACCCCGAGCCTGGACAGCTGCTGGATCAGGTGCTCATCCATTTGTTGGCTG
>JBIIJA010000386.1:0-2700 GCA_044234195.1 Cyanobium sp.
TGGTGGACGTGGCGCAGAGCTTCGACATACCAAAGCGTGGCATCGACGGTGTTGTAGTCGCCCTCGCCCAACGTCTCCACCCCCTCGGGGAAACGATTCGGCAGCAGGCCCTGGCGGATGCAGTGGCCATAGGTGCGCAGGATCTGGGCGGCGATGGCGGGGCGGCCCGTCACCAGAGTGAGCCCGGGCAGGCTGATCATCGTGTCGCGGCCCCAGTCGCCAAACCAGGGGTAGCCCGCCAGGATCGATTGGCCCTCCATCTGCGCCACTTCCGCTCGACCTTCGCCAGCTGCCGCGGCCGCTCCGGTGGCGCCGGCGCGGGCCGGCCTGCCGCAGGTGCGCGCCACCACGAACTGATCCGCCGCCAACACCAGCTGCCGCACCCAGGGCGGCGCCAAGCCCGCCAACTGGGGCTGGGCCGCCTGCCACTGCTCCATCAGGGCTTCGTCGTGGGCTCGCCGGGCTCGCAGGGCCCGCTCTCCATCCAGCAGGGGGTGGGGCTCCGTGCTGGCCACCACGGTGAAGGTGGGCTCCTCCGAGCTCAGGCGCACCGTGATGCGAGCGGCCCGCAGATGGTCGTCGCGGCTGGGCAAGCCCCGCTCCTCCTCCGCCGGCAGGGCATAGCCCCAACACCACTCCCCGGCGCCGGCCACCGCGGTGACCCCCCGATCGCTGAGCACCACAAAGGGCGGCACGCCGGCCACCTGGGGCTCCAGTTGCACCCCATGGGGCACTGGCTGGAGGGTGATCTCCGGATGGGTGGTGCCCCCGTGATGGGAGCGGCAGTTCACGAGCACCGTGAGGGAGAGCCGCACGGGCTGGCTGGCCTGCAGCAGGCGGTAGAGCACGGTGGTGGTGTGGGCCCCGGGTTGCATCCAGAGGCGTTTTTCCAGCAGGGCATCCCCCAGGGCATAGCGCCAGGTGGGCACGCTGCCCTCCAGGGCAAACGAAGCGATCCAGGGATGGCCCACCGGTGCCAGCACCCCACCGGCCCAGCGGTGGGTGGAGAGGGGATAGGAGCGATGGCCCACCTCGGCCACCTCCTCCAGGGCAGCCACCAGCAAGGTGCGTTCACAGGGATCGGCAGGCGCCTTCAGGGCCGCCACCAGCAGGCCGTGGTAGGCCCGGGTGAGGGAGCCGGCCACCGTGCCGCAGCCATAGCTGCCCAGCCCATTGGTGATCAGCCACTCCCGCGCCTCACAGCTGGCCAGATCCCCCGTGATCTCACTGCCAAAGCTGACGGCCATGCCTCCCTCCCCTTGGGGTGCCTGCCTTGATCTATACCTTGAGCAGCACCCCCTTGCTCAAGCCATGACCTCCTCCGCCCCCCCGATCGACATCGGCATTCCCGCTGAGCAGCGGCAGCAGATCGCCGCGGGGTTGGGGCGCGTGTTGGCGGACAGCACGGTGCTCTACAGCAAAACCCACGGCTTCCACTGGAACGTCACCGGGCCCATGTTCAACACGCTCCATTTGATGTTCATGGAGCAATACACCGAGCTCTGGACCGCCCTCGATGGCATCGCCGAGCGCATCCGCTCCCTGGGATTCCCAGCGCCCTACGGCAGCAGTGCCCTCGCCAGCCTCACCTCCATCCCCGAAACCCAGGGCAACCCTGCTGCCCTGGAGATGGTGCGCGAGCTGGTGGGGGGCCACGAGGCCGTGGCCCGCACCATTCGTGCGGTGTTTCGCCTGGCGGAGGAGGCCAACGACCAACCCACGGCCGATCTGCTCACCCAGCGGCTGCAGGTGCATGAAAAAACCGCCTGGATGCTGCGCAGCCTGCTGGAAGGCTGAGGCCCTCCACCCTCAACGCCAGCCATTGGCCTGCATCAGGGCGACGGCCTCCCGGTTGCGGGCCCCCATCGCTTGGATGGAAACCCCGTCGTCGGTGAAGCGGCCCCAACTGTTGAGGATGGCGTTTCCGCCATAGCCCTTGAGGGGGTATTCGTTGTTGGCGGCGGCATAGCCCTTGCCGCCACTGGCCGAGGCCAGAAATTCAATCAGCTTCGTGGCGGCCTCCGCCTTTTTCGATGCCCGGGTCACCCCAGCCCCGGTGACATTCACATGGGCTGGGGTGGGGAAGATCACTTTGAGGTTGCGTGCCAGGGTTTTGTCGGCCGCGCCGCTCTCCCCCGCCGCCATGCGGGCCACGTAATAGGTGTTCACCAACCCCACGGCGCAGTCGCCTTTGGCCACGGCCCGAGCCAGGGGGATATCGGCGGTGAAGAAGGGCTGGCGGGGGTTGCGGTTGGCCACCATGCCTCGGATCCAGTCGCGAGTCGCCGCCTGGCCCCGTTGGGTCAATTGATCCGCCACCAGCGACTGGTTGTAGACGCTCTTGCTATCACGCAGGCACAGCTTGCCCTTCAGCGCAGGCTTGGCGAGGTCGGCGTAGGTGCGGAGGGAGGCGGGATTCACCTGTTTGGGATTGGCGATCACCACCCGCACCCGGCGAGTGAGCGCATACCAACGGCCCTGGCCATCCCGCAGGTTTGGTGGCACATCCCGCAGCAGGGCCACCGAGCGCACCGGCTGAAACAGCCCCATCCGGCTGGCCTTCTCCAGCCGGGCCGCATCCACCAGCACCAACACATCAGCGGGGCTGTTGGCCCCCTCCTGGCGCAGGCGCTCGATCAAGGCGTCATCCTTCCCCTCCAGCAGCTTCACGCGGATGCCGGTGCGGGCGGTGAATTGCTT
>JBIIJA010000388.1:0-2687 GCA_044234195.1 Cyanobium sp.
ACCTGCGCCAACTGGCTGGCCCGGCCGCAGAACAGCGAGGGTATGTGTATTTCAGCGAAGTGGCTCCGATGCCGGCCTTGGATCTGGAGAGCCTTGATCGCCTCTGGCTCACATACTCCCTCGGCAGATTCGGTTTTTCTGTGCAGGGCCAGATCCTGCGCCGTTGTCAGGGGCGATGGGACACCCTCTGGCCCCTGCTGGGCTGGAAAGAGAACGGCGTTTGGACGCGCTACCCCTCGGCGTTCACCTGGTCTTTGGAGGCGCCGGAGGGTCACATGCCCCTGATCAATCAACTGCGGGGCGTGAGGCTCATGGATGCTCTGCTCCAACACCCTGCCGTGTTGCGGAGGACGGAGGCGGCACTTCGCTCGGCCAAGGGTTAGGGTCGAAAATGTCTGCCGCAAGCGGCTGCACGCGGGACAATGGCACTGCGCTGGGCTGACTTCATCACACCCTCCACGCTTCAGCTTGCCCCTTTGCTGGATCTGTTGCTCGAGCCCATTGGCCATGCCCCAGGGGCGCGAATGGAGGTCCAGCTTGGTTTGCAGGAGGTGTTGGTGAATGCCGTGCGCCATGGCAATGGCTGCGACCCCTGCAAATGCTTGCGGGTGCGGCGCATTGTCACCCCCAATTGGCTGATCTGGCAGGTTCAGGATCAGGGGCCCGGCATCCCTGGCCACGCTCGCCACCAAGACCTGCCAGAAAACCAAGAGGCGCTTTCGGGACGGGGCCTCTTCATCATTCATCGCTGTTTTGATGATGTGCGCTGGAGCCCCCGGGGCAACCGTCTGCAGGTGGCGGTGCGCCGCGCCCGCTTCAGCGGCCGTGGCTGGGGCAACCCGGATCGCTGATCTCGGCCCGCAGCCACCCGAGGGCGTGCTCGACCAGATCGATGGCATCTTGGCGGGCCTGGGTGGGCGTCGCTGCCTTCGGGTCGTCCGCTGAAAGGAGCTGCACCAGGGCAGCGGCGAGCTGTTCGGCGGCGCGCCTTGGCCTCTGGGTTTTCAGCCGGTGCCACTGGCGCTCCTCGATGCCCAAGGCCCGTTGCAGTTGCTGGGCCAGGGGGAGAGCTTCCGGAGGCCAGAGGGGGCTGGAGCCTGGGACCGAGGAGAACGCTTCAGGTGGGCCAGAAGCAGGCATCAACATGCGGGAAGAAGACGCTCCATCCTGGCGTGGGATCATCTCCAATGCAGACCTGACTGCTGCTCGATGACTTCCCGCAGCAGGCGCGGCCGTCGGCGCCCTCGGCCCGAAACCTCCCCGCGCCTTCTCCATCACCTGCAAGCTCTCCTGGCGCTCACGGGGCGCCCGGCGGTCGTGGCCCGTTCGGACGATCACCTTCCTGGGCGTTCCGAGCGGCGACGCCGTCAGCATCTGGCTCTGAGCCAGCGACTTCTTGACCCCTTACCTGAAGCGCTTCGGTCTTCAACCCATGGATCGGATCATTTCTGGACGGCGATCCGCTGGGGTGGATGTGGCATGGTGTTGGCCTACTGGATGGGACGTTAAGAGGAGCCTCACTTGAGAGCCCTGAGTTTCGATTTGACTTTGTGAAGCAAACGCACAGGGAGTGATTGGGGAGGGGCTGCCGTTGCGGGGGACACTTGAGGCCGGTCATACAGACCCTCAGGGATAGGGTTATAAACCTCACCAATGATATTCACCAGACGTCGGGACAGGTTGGATGGCGAGCGGGGGGTCACACCATGAACGGAGTCGATCGTGTTGATAAACATCACCAGTGTATTTGCCGTTGATGGAATGGTCAACCTCTTTTTGATCAGAGAAGCATCGGCGATCTTGTATTTTTCGCGAAAGAGTTTGCGGCGCTGATTTTTCCAGTCGTAAAGATCAAGATTTCCACCCTCGGCTTGGTCTTCCGGGCGTTTGAAGTATAAAAGTGCAGCATAGAGTTCTTCTGGAGAATCACAGTGAGGCCCGATCACAGTGCTCGTTTGTGTTCCTGGGGTGTTGATTCCCACTTGACATTCTAGTGAGAGGGGGTGACAGTCAGTTTTCTCGCAAAAACGGACTCCAGTTTCTAATTGGTTTAGGCTCCCAATCCTTTTTTCAAGGTCTGGATAGTAATGACGAATCGAGTCGCCAAACAGATTGACTACTTCCAAAAAGAATTCTTTGGAGGTGTGGTACTCAACAAATTCAACCCAGATCTGGGGAAGAATATCTCGATGTTTAAACATTGAAATAGCCGAGATGTCGACCCGTTCATTCTCGCCAGGCGCAGGACGCCTCCATTGGTCTAAGGAGCAGATGAGATCATCACTGGGATAGGATTCATTCAGCTCTCGATAAATGTCATCGGGTAGGCAAGAAGGTAGGTAAATATAGGGGAAAGGATTCAGTCGAACATGTTCCTTATTTACATGTTGAAGAATACTTAATCTATGGGTCACTGACTGCAGGTTTGACGTTGTGCCGTGGCATTTTAACCACGGAGCGCCAAGGTGGCTTTGGGGCGTATCAAGGTGTGCCCAAGGACCGAGTGCTCAATAGTCACTGCTGCATTGACAAACTTGATTCTAATGGGGTTACTGATATAACCTCTTTGCGAACTTCGAGCGATTTAATTCATCGGACAAACTGTATCAAATCAAGCCCCATTCAATAGGGGCTTGATTTGATACTCGCCTCAACTATGCGTCGTAATACATGGTGAACTCGTGGGG
>JBIIJA010000387.1:0-2687 GCA_044234195.1 Cyanobium sp.
CTTCGGTCTAGAGCGCACGCTCACCTATGGGCGCCTGCCGGGGGGAGTGGTGATGCTCAATTGGCCCCTGGCTGGCAATGACTGGCATGAGGGTCTCCAGCGGGCGTTTACTCGGGTTGGCCGTCCTGGAGAGGTGCCAGCGGATCTGGCTGCCGAGATGCAGGCCCATAGCCAGGCCTTTGCCGATGCCCTGATGGCCATCAGCCAGGGTCGCTTGGGGCGGGCTGCCATCTTTCCAACTCTTGAGGAGGCCGCCGCTGGCGCCCTTGAGGGCGTCCAGGCGCTGGCCCTCATGCCCTACTGGCGGGAGGGGCGCCGGCTGGTGGCCCTGCAAACGGTGGTGGAGCAGGATCTCTTACCCCTGGCGCCTGGGGCCTCCATCGCCCCCTTGCCCATGGACTCCAGTGGCCAGACGACCGCCATTGCGGTGGGGAACTACGCCAACGACCACCACTATCCCGGAGGGGATTGGCCTTTGGCTCCCAAGAGCTGCCGCTGGGGGGGGCGTTGGAGTGGCACCCCCTTTGCCATTCCCTATGGGGCGCTGGTGAGCCGCGGGGTGGTGAATCTTCTGGCCGCAGACAAGGGCTTTGGCGTCAGCCACATGGCCAATGGGGCCACCCGGCTCCAACCCTTGGTGCTCAATTTGGGGCAGGCGGCAGGGTTGGCGGCGGCCCTCTGCGTGCGGGGGGGCTGGCTTCCCGCAGACCTGCCCGTGCGGCAGCTGCAGGAGGCTCTGCTGGAGGATTCCTTGGCCCCAGCAGGGCCCATGCCCCTTTGGGACACCCCTTGGCACCATCCCGATTGGCGCGATCGCCAGCGGGCCATGCTGGATTGTCCGGAGCGCTTGGTGCCCACAGGCCGTTGGAGTTCCCTCCCCGGCGATCCCCATCGAGCCCCGGTGGAGCCGGGCGAGCGACTCTGGGAAGGCACGCTTGTGGCGGATGGCCTCGGCGGCTTTGCCCTGCAGGGCCCGCGGGGGCCTGGGGGAGAGCCGTGGCCGGTGATCACCCTCGAACCCGCCCTCCATGATTGGCTGCATGAGCAATCGCTCCCCTGTGCGGTGTCCCTGGTGGGGTGCGCCAATCCCTGGGGGCCTTGGTTGCGGGTGTCGCGGCTGGCCTGAGGGGGGTCAAAGGCAGCGGGCATCCAGCCGGAGCAGGTCCCTCAGGGGATCCACGTCCCTCACCCGCACCAGCACGCCATCTCCAGGCTGGGCGACACCGTGGCACTCCGCTGGCAGGTCCATCGCCACACTCTCCAGGTGCACCAATGCCAGGTGGTGATCTTCCCGCAGCCAGCGCAAAAACACCCCCCGCCACTGCTGGCCCCGCTCTTGTGCGAACCACACCTGCTGCCAGTGCCGCTGATCCTCCCGGCTGATGGCCATGCCCTCCCTGAGCCCCCCCTCCACGGTGCTGAGGAGATCGGTCAGAGCGAGCGTTTCCAGAGGAATCTGACCCTCCAGATGGGCTGCCAGTTGGCGTTGCACCAGCAGATCCCCATAGCGGCGGATGGGGGACGTGGCCTGCACATAGGCTTCGAGGCCGAGGCTGAAATGGGGCAGGGCGCTGGTGCCAATCACCCCCCGGGTGAGGCATTTTTTGATCGCGGCGAGGCGGGCGGGCCCCGGCGGCACCGCCTCCAGCTCCTGGGCCGTGGGAACCGGGGCCACCGGCTGGCTGCGGTAGGGCAGGGCGAGGTGATGGCGATGGCCATAGTCGGCGATGGCGGCGCCAGCCAGAATCATGGCCTCCGCCACCATCAGCCTGGATGGAGAGGGCTCAATGATCTCCAACAAGGCCTCTTCCTGGGAGGGGTTCTCCTGGCCCTGGGGCCTGCAGCGGATGCGTCCCTCCGCCTGATCCAGAAAAAGGGCTCCCCGTTTGGCTCTCCACGACCGGCGCGTTTGCATCAACCTCTGCAACGTCAGCAGGGCCCGCTCCTGGGGGGGGGCCAGCTCCAAGAGTTCATCCGCATCGCCATAGGAGAGCCGATAGGCCGTGCGCACCCAGCTGCGGTGCAGATCCATCTCGGCAAGGGCCCCATCCTCTGCCAGCTGGATCCTCAGGCTCCAGGCGGCGCAGCGCTGGCCAGACCGCAGGCTGAAGGGACCGGTGGCGAGGGCCTCGGGAAACATCGGCAGCGTTCCCTGAGCCAGATAAAGGGAGGTGCCTCGACGGCGAGCCTCCAGATCCAAGGGGCTCCCAGGGGCAACGAGCCTTCCGGGATCGGCCACATGGATCCAGACCCGAGGCGTGCCATCGGCGACCCACTCCACCGATAGGCCGTCATCGATGTCGGCGGTGTCGTCGTCATCGATCGTGACGGTCTGCAGGTGGCTGAGATCCAGCCGTTGGCTGTCTCCCGGCCAAGGTTCATCGGCCCGGGTGAGGAGCTGGGCAGCCTCGGCGAGCAGGGCTTCGGAAAAGCCTTGCTGCCAGCTTGTGCCCTGCAGGGAGGGGAGATGGTGGCGAGGCCACTGGCCCACATCCACCAAAAGGTGGCGCACCTGTGCCGGCTCGCTGGAGCACCGCAGCTGCTGGAGCAGATGTTTGAGGTCGTCGCTGAGGACCAGGTCGCGTTGGCCCGAGGCCCAAAGGCGCAGCTCCGCCAACTCCCCAGCCTGTTTCGGCCCCAATTGGGCCAGATCGATCGGCTGCCTGTGCTTCAGGGCATGGAGCCAG
>JBIIJA010000389.1:0-2686 GCA_044234195.1 Cyanobium sp.
ATCTCCGCACCTCTCTCCAGACCTCGGCCACCTGCGATGCCTCCGTGGCTGTCGGGCAACTGGTGGCCAAACGCGCCCTGGCCAAGGGCATTGCCCAAGTGGTCTTCGACCGGGGGGGCAACCTCTACCACGGCCGCATCAAGGCCCTGGCGGATGCTGCCCGGGAAGCGGGCCTGCAATTCTGAACTCACCGCTCACCATGACCGAAACCAACGACCAGCAATTCGCACCGGATGACATCCCGGCGGCCTCCGATGTCCCCGCCGCCGAGGGGCAGCAGGAACGCCGTGGAGCCAAAGGCGACCGCCGCGGTGGTGGTGGCCGCCGCGGTGGTGGCGACCGCCGCACCCAGGAGCGGGATACGGAGTGGCAGGAGCGGGTGGTTCAGATCCGCCGCGTCTCCAAAACCGTCAAAGGGGGCAAGAAAATGAGCTTCCGCGCCATTGTCATCGTGGGCAATGAACGGGGGCAGGTGGGCGTTGGCGTCGGCAAGGCTGGCGATGTCATCGGTGCCGTGCGCAAGGGCGTGGCCGATGGCAAAAAACATCTGGTGAAGGTGCCCCTCACCCGCACCAACTCCGTGCCCACCGAAAGCCGCGGCCGTGACGGTGCGGCCAGTGTGCTGATCCGTCCGGCCGCCCCGGGCACCGGGGTGATCGCAGGAGGCTCCATTCGCACGGTGCTGGAGTTGGCCGGCATCAAAAACGTGTTGGCCAAACGCCTAGGCTCCAAGACCCCCTTGAACAACGCCAGGGCCGCGATGGAGGCCCTCTCCGCCCTGCGCACCCACAAGGAAGCCGCCAAGGAACGGGGCATTCCACTCGAGCAGATCTATTCCTGAGGACCTCTCCATGACCCATCAGCTCAGCGCCCTCACAGCCCAGCCTGGCGCCCGGCGCCGCAAGACCCGCAAGGGTCGGGGCATCGCCGCTGGCCAAGGGGCCAGTTGCGGGTTCGGTATGCGTGGTCAGAAATCCCGCTCTGGCCGTTCCACCCGCCCGGGTTTTGAAGGCGGCCAGATGCCCCTCTATCGACGGGTGCCCAAGCTCAAGCATTTCCCCCTGGTCAACCCCACCACCTACACCGTGATCAATGTCGGCCAATTGGCCGACCTGAAGGCCGGTAGCGAGGTCAACTTGGAGAGCCTGATTCAGGCCGGGATCCTGACGGGAGCCAAATCCCCCCTGAAGGTGCTTGGTGGCGGTGACCTCAAGGTGAAGCTCTCCGTGCAGGCGGCCGCCTTCTCCGGCGCTGCCCGTGCCAAGATTGAATCCGCAGGTGGCAGCTGCGAGATCTTCGGTTAACGCATCAAACACCATGGTTTTAAGCCGGGGACGCAACCCAAGCGCTGGAGAAACTCTCAGCAAAATTGTTCAGGCCAAGGGGCTGCGCGACAGGGTGTTGATCACCCTGGGGTTGCTCTTGCTTGAACGGCTGGGCATCTTCATCCCCGTCCCCGGGATCGATCGCACCTCCTTTGAGCAGTTCGTGCGGCAGGGGGGGGATTTTTTGATGTTCGTCAATATCTTCACCGGCGGGGGTCTGGCCACCCTTGGGGTCTTCACCCTAGGAATTCTTCCCTACATCAACGCCTCCATCATCCTTCAGCTGCTCACAGCCGCTTTGCCCCAGCTCGAGGATCTCCAAAAAAATGAAGGGGAGGCGGGTCGACGCAAAATTGCCCAGATCACTCGCTACACAGCCCTGGCTTGGGGAATTGTGCAAAGCGTGATCCTCGCCCTGGTGTTACGCCAATACGCCTTGCCAGGGTTGCCTCCATGGCAATTCGTGTTGCAAACCGCCCTGGCCCTCACGGCGGGCTCCATGGCTGTGATGTGGATTAGCGAGGTCATCACCGAGCGGGGCATCGGCCAGGGGGCTTCCCTGGTGATCTACGCCAACATTGTGGCCACGCTTCCTCGGGCTCTTGGCGCCACGATCACCCAGGCAAAAACAGGGGATCGGGGCACTGTCACTGGCATCATCATTTTGCTTTTGGTGTTCTTGGCCACCATCATTGGCATTATTTTTGTCGAAGAAGGCAGTCGCCGCATTCCGATTGTCAGCGCCAAGCATCAAGTGGGCGGCGCCGGAGGAGGTTTGCCGGCTCGGCAGAGCTACATGCCCTTGAAGCTCAATGCCAGCGGCGTGATGCCGATCATCTTCGCCTCCGCTTTGGTCTTTCTTCCCCTTCAGATCGCCACCTGGACGAAGACGCCTTGGTTGATCCAGCTCGCTGGCTACCTGAGTCCGAACAGCAGCATGCCCTGGATTTACGCCTTGCTGTTCTTCTCTCTGATCATTGCCTTCAGCTACTTCTACACCTCCCTCACCCTCGATCCGGCCGACATCGCCACCAACCTCAAGCGCAGTGGGGTGGCCATCCCAGGGGTTCGTCCTGGCTCCGCCACGGCCGCCTACCTCAGCAATGTGCAGAACCAACTCACCTTGCTTGGGGGCCTCTTTCTCGGAGCCGTCGCCATCATCCCGTCTGCCGTTGAGGGGGCCATCCAGGTCAAAACCTTCCAGGGCATCGGTGCGACCTCCCTGTTGATCCTGGTGGGGGTGGCCATTCAAACCGCCAAGCAGGTTCAGACCAATGTGATCTCCTTGCGGTACGAGGGAGCCACAGAAGCCCAAGCTTTCTCCCGCCCTGGCGAAACTCCGCCCTATGTGGCGTAACCAA
>JBIIJA010000391.1:0-2680 GCA_044234195.1 Cyanobium sp.
CGCCACCGTGGCCGGGGATATTCGCACCGTGCTGAAGAGCCTGGTGGGTTTTGAGGGACCGGGCAAGATCACCCCTTCAGGCCTTTGCCCCTGGGTGTGGGTGGAGGGGCTCACGATCACCGGCGACGCTTGATCCCTTCGGCCCTGACTCCTGATGCGCATCCTGTTCTGGGGCACTCCGGCCTATGCGGTCCCCACCTTGCAGGCCCTTGTGGAGGCCGGCCACACCCTGGTTGGGGTCGTGAGCCAGCCCGACCGACGCCGTGGCCGTGGTGGCGCCCTGAGCCCCTCACCGGTGAAGCAACGGGCTTTGGAGCTGGACGTGCCGGTGTGGACCCCGGAACGGTTGCGCCGAGAGCCGGCGCTGCAGGCCCACCTGGCCACCCTTGAAGCCGAGGTGTCTGTTGTGGTGGCCTATGGCCAGATTCTCCCAAAGGCCGTGCTGGATCAACCTCCAATGGGCTGTTGGAACGGCCACGGCTCCCTTCTTCCCCGCTGGCGAGGGGCCGCGCCCATCCAATGGGCCCTTCTGGAGGGCGATTCCTTCACCGGCGTTGGGATCATGGCCATGGAGGAGGGGCTGGACACGGGCCCGGTGCTCCTGGAGGAGCGTTTGGCGATTGGCCTGCTGGAAAATGCGCCCCATCTGGGGGCCCGCATGGCCAACCTCACGGCCGATCTGTTCGTGCAAGCGTTGCCCCTCATCGCCGCTGCCGGAAAGGGTTCCCAAACCGAGCGTTGGCAACGCCTTGGGCTGCAGCCCCAACGGGAAGAGGGCCTCACCTATGCGCGTCTGCTCCAGCGAGAGGATGACGTTCTGAACTGGCACGATGCGGCGTTGCGGCTGCATCGGCAGGTGATGGGGCTCTATCCAGGAGCCCTGACCTGGTGGCAGGGGCGTCGGCTCAAGGTGCTAGCCACCGAACCCCTCCTGACGGAGCTCGCTCAGGGGCTCACAGGCGAGGGGGCCGAGCTGGCGCGCAGAGTGCAGGGCTGGCCTCAGAACACACCGGGGGAGGTGTTGGCTGTGGAGGAGGGAGTGGGCGTGGTGGTGGGCACGGGTGAGGGGGCTTTGCTGATTCGGGAGGCCCAGCTGGAGGGGAAGAGGCCTGGCGCCGGATCGGCCCTGCTTCAGCAGTTGAAGCCACGGCAGGGCGATCGCTTTGGGGCGCCCCAGGAGGAGGCGGTTTTACAACAAAGTGTGATGTCAGGGGGCACTAACAGTTCCCCCTCGAACGGATTGAGCTAATTCTGAATCCAGATCGAGACCGTTGCACATGGGAACCAGCTCTCACTTTGTTCAGGCAATGGTCGGAGGTTGCGTGATTTATCGCGAACCCACCGGTTGTTATGTGGTGAGTCGTCAGACTCCACCTCTGAAAAAAGTTCGGGTGGCCACTCTGGCTGGAGCCTATGCGGCTTGTCAGGGCTTAGAAAAACTTTTCTCAACGAAGGACTAGCGCGAAACTGAGATTCACGGTTGGCGAGCAAAAGTCGGCTGTGAAAATTAGCTTCCGGTAAAGGCAGGCATCCTCACTGAAAAGTGAGGATGCTTTTTTGTTGCTGCCTGGGATTTGTTGTTGCGTGGGTGCCGCTAGGGCGTTGGCAGGCCGATCGGTTGGCGTCGATGGAGCTCGTGCAATCCTTCCAACTGGTTGTGCACCGAGATCAGTTGATCGCGGATGTGAGAAGTATTGTCGATGCGTGCCAAGTTATTCAGCATCGACTCGATCTGTGCCTTGCAGGAGATCAGGATGCGGCATTCAGGTGATCCTGGTTCGTAGGGCATGGTGAAAATTGGCTTTGCAAAAACCGGATGGTAGTGGACATCAGAATTCGCTGGGAATCTGTCGCAACCATGGCAATTTGCCTGCAGACCAACGTTCAAGCTGCGACAGGAACCTGATAACTCGCAATTCGCGCAAAACCCACAGGATCAAGAGAGGCCCCGCCCACCAGCACGCCGTCAATCTCGGGTTGAGCCATGAGTTCGTCGATGGTGGTCGCGTTCACCGATCCTCCGTACTGCACGATCACGTCGGGATGGCCCACCCAGCCACGGATCAAGCCACAGATCCGGTCAGCTTCCATGGCGGCGCAGGTTTTTCCGGTGCCGATGGCCCAAATGGGTTCATAGGCAACAATCAGCCGGAGGGGGTCGATCCCCTCTAAGCCCTGTTCCACTTGCCGGTGGATCACCCGCTCCGTTTCCCGGGATTCCCGCTGATCCAAGCTTTCTCCCACGCAGAGGATGGGAATCAGGCCATGGGCTTGGGCCGAGCGGGCCCTGAGATTGATCTGTTCATCTGTCTCGCTGTAATACTTTCGCGGTTCGCTGTGGCCCACGATCGCGTGGGTGACTCCATGCTCCAGGAGCATCGGCGCCGAGATCATGCCGGTATATGCCCCCTTTTCCTCCCAGTGCACATTCTGGGCAGCCAGGGCCACGCCAGATCCCTTCAACTCCTCATGCAGGGTGGAAACGGCGGTGAAGGGCGGAGCAAGCACCACCTGCCTGTCATCGGGGAGGGTTTGAATCAGCGGCAGGAAAGCCCTGGCGAATGCACGGGTCTCCGCACAGGTCATGTGCATCTTCCAGTTGCCAGCGATGACAGCCTTCCGCACCAGTGGGAGCTCCCCTCGAAACGCTTGCCACGTTAAGCCTCCGCGGGTCCCCCCC
>JBIIJA010000392.1:0-2679 GCA_044234195.1 Cyanobium sp.
AGTTTGTGAGTAATCTGCGCCGGGCCCACCCCGAAACCTTCATTTTCGGGGAGTATGGCTTCGGTAGCCCCATGACCAACGCACACTCACCTATGCCAACCACAGCGGCATGTCGCTGTTGGATTTTGGCCTCGCCTTTGCGATCCGGGGGGCGTTTTCCGGATCCCCTCCGGGCGGCTTTGGACTGGTGCAGGCCATCCTGGAATTGGATCACGTCTACAAACGCTCTACGGAGTTGGTGACGTTTATTGACAATCATGACATGCCACGATTCTTGTCGATTTGTCAGTGCGTAGAGAAGCTGGGATTGGCCACAATCCTTCTGCTCACCCTCCGAGGAATCCCCTGCATCTTCTACGGCACAGAGCAGTATTTGGTGGAGCAAACCAACGGCGGCCAGGATCCCTACAACCAGCCGATGATGGAGACTTGGGATCAAGAGGAGTCGTTGTGTCGGGCGATTCAGGTCCTGACCCAACTTCGCCAAAGCAATCGGGCCCTGGCCTATGGATCTCACCAACAAAAGTATGTGAGCGACATGCTCTATGCGTTTACGCGTCGCTATCGCGACTCGCGCGTGTTCACTCTGCTCAACCAGGGGGATGCCACCACCCTCAGCATCGAGCAGTGTGATTTGCCTGATGGGGAGCACCGCTGCCTGCTCAGTGGCGAGCCTGTGCGGGTGGAGGATGGCGCCATCCGCCATCTGCCCCTGCGGGCCAGGTCGGCCAGGGTGCTGAGCGTGATCGGGCCTGCCGTGGAGGCCCCTGTGGTGGCGAAATTTCAGCTCAATGGCTTTTTCACCCAACCGGGCCAGGTCGTGGTGGTTAGTGGAGATGTGCCAGAGCTTGGCAATTGGGATTTGCGTCGCGCACCCCGGCTGGAATTCGTGAATGCCGACACCTGGTTCAACGAGATCCCCTTCGAGGCCTCTGCGGCCCAGCCGATCTGTTTTCGCTTCGTGGTGATCTGGGAGATGGCGGGCGATCCCCATGATGAAGCCTGCCACGAAAACCTCTTGCCACGGCGGTTTCTCCTGCCTCCAGCCGGGCGAGTGAAGCTGGAGCACAACTGGCAATCCTTCTGACATGACTCTCCTCACCCTCCAACCCACCGATGTGGTGCTGGTGCGCCACGGCGACACCAGCTGGAGCCTCTCAGGCCAGCACACAGGCCTCACCGACATTCCCCTCACCGCCAAGGGGGAGAGCCAGGCCAGGGTGCTGGCCCCGCTGCTGGCCGCCCAGAGCTTTTCTCGAGTGCTGGTCAGCCCGCTGCAACGGGCGCGGCGCACCTGCGAGCTGGCGGGGCTGGGGGATCAGGCGGAGGTGGATTCCGATTTGGTGGAGTGGAACTACGGCGCCTATGAGGGCCTCACCACCGAGGAGATCCACCGGAACGCCCCCGGGTGGCAGGTGTTTGCAGACGGCTGTCCAGAGGGCGAGAGTCCACAGCAGGTGGGTGAGCGGGTGGATCGGGTGTTGGCCCGGCTGCGAGCTGAGGATCCCCGGGGGCCTGCCATCCTTTTCGCCCATGGCCATCTGCTGCGAGTGCTGACGGCCCGCTGGCTGGAGATGCCGCCAAGGGAAGGTGGTCGGTTCCTGCTCGACACCGCCACCCTCAATGTGCTCAGCGACTACCGAGGAACGGCAGCGCTCCGGTGTTGGAACGCTCAGGTGGTGCCTTGACGGACAACACCTCCACATCGGTGCAGGCCAGGGCATCTGCGCTGTGGTGGCCCAGGTGCCACACCACGTCGTGTAGACAGAACACCTCGCCAGTGTGGTAGCAGGCCTTTTCCCCATTTCACTTCACCAACCTCACAGGCGGGTGGAACCTGCTCACGCGCTCTCGAGGCTCAACAGGGCGAGGGACGCCTCGATCTCCCGCAGCCGCTCCACTGGCAACGACAACGCACAACCGACATCGGCCAGCAGATTGACTTCCTCCTGAGTGGCGATCCGATCGGCGTGGACCAAACGGGCGGCAAAGGCATAGGCCCTCTCCTGTTCAGCGGGGCTCAACAAGGCCGCCGCCTCCTCCACCAGGGCCTGCCGCTGGTCCCGCAAGGCGAGCAGCAGTCTCGACACCATGGTGCCAAATTCGACCGGATCCATCGCGCTGTAGGGGCTCCGGCCACGAAGCTGCTGCTTCAATAATTCCCCCTCCTCCGGCTGGAGCCGGTGGTCCGCACAGACGGCGGCCAAGGGAATGACGGCAAAGGCTTCAGCTGGCGTCATGGTCGACAGGCAGAAAGTCCAGCATGGGCCTGGCGCGTTAGGACCAGATTAAGGGTGTTACAGATCAACCTGGCGCCTCGTGCTGAAATCGCGGGGTTAACAACAGAGAAGAAGCATCGATTGACGTAGATCAATCAGCAAATCCTAATCATTGGGTTTAAACGACAGGCCAACGTATTCCTGCAAACAACAAGCTGCCACGACCTGGACAACCTGAAAGTGAACTGCCGAACATGCTCATCATTGGCCTGTCGATGTTGCTGCCAATCGCCACCCACGTGATCCACCCTCCCCATGGTTTGCCTCCCCTCAAGCCTTGGCACGGCCACTGAAAAGCGGGTGGTGGTGCGACCCCACCGCCAAGCTACTGGCCGCACGGCGACCGGTGCCCCCATCCGCTCCCTGATCCTCGTCGCCGCTGGAGGACGCCATCTGGATT
>JBIIJA010000395.1:0-2669 GCA_044234195.1 Cyanobium sp.
CATACAGTGGTCAGACCAATTACACCCTGGGGCTTTCGGGCGTTGCGGTCGCCCCACCAGACAACGCGGGCAACACCCTGTCGACGGCCCGCAACATCGGCACCTTGAGCTCCAGCCAGACCTTCTCCGACTGGGTGGGCAGCACCGATACGGACGACTACTACCGCTTTGACCTCTCCCAGGCGAGCAGTTTCTCCCTCTCCCTCAACGGCCTGAGCGCGGATGCGGATGTGCAGCTGCTGGGCGGGTCAGGGTCTGTGCTGGCCAGTTCTGCCTATGGGGGCACCACCTCCGAAGTGATTAGCCGCTCCCTGAATGCGGGCACTTATTTTGTGCGGGTTTATCCCTATAGCGGAAGCACAACCTATGCCCTGTCTGTTGCAGCCACTGCTATTGCCCCCCCGAGTGGAGGATACAGCGCAACGACGGGCTATGGGGAGGCCTCTGCGGAGCGGGCGATTGAGCGCCTGTTGAACGTGAGCATTCCCGATCTTCCTGATCAATTTATCAGCGGCGGTCTCTATGGCCTGGATCGCATTGGCGCTCCAGAAGTTTGGAATTATGGCTATACGGGACAGGGAATTGTGGTGGCCGTTTGTGATACAGGCGTGGATCGATTCCATCCAGATCTTGATGCAAATATCTGGTCTAATACCCGTGAGGTCGAGGGAAATGGAGTGGACGACGACGGAAATGGATATATTGATGATCGCTATGGTTGGAACTTTGCGAACAACACCAATAACACCCTGGATGTTCAGGGCCATGGCACCCATGTGGCGGGCACGATTGCCGCAGAGAACAATGGTTTTGGTGTGACTGGAGTGGCTTACAATGCCAAAATTATGCCCGTCAAAGTGCTCAACGATTCCGGTTCTGGTTCCAATGCAGGCATCGCCAGCGGCATCAGGTATGCAGTGAACAATGGCGCCAATGTCATCAATCTCAGCCTTGGCGGCGGAAGCGGCGACCCCACATTGCAGAGTGCCATCCAATATGCATGGGATAGGGGAGTTGCGGTGCTCATGGCAGCTGGTAACAGCGGTTTGGCTAGTCCCGGTTATCCCGCTGCCTATGCCAGCAGTTGGGGGATGGCTATCGGGGCCGTGAATAGCAATGGTTTGTTGGCCTCTTTCTCCAACCGGGCTGGCTCAGCGGTGTTGGATTACGTCACGGCAGCTGGTGTTGCTGTGACATCCACAACTCCCAACAACACGTACGCAACCTATGACGGAACCTCCATGGCCACGCCCCATATGGCAGGCGCCATGGCCCTCCTGATGCAGGCCAACCGCAGCAGCGGTCGCAATCTCAGCGTGGGCCAGCTGGAGCAGTTGTTCACGGCCACGGCCACCAACAGTCTCGCCTCGGCGGCCACCAGTCCTTCAGGTGCCTCGGCGGCCACCAGTCCATCAGCTGCGGTGGCTGGCAATGCCATCCCCTCCACAACGTTCCCGATCGCAGGCTTCACCAGTGACCCTGCTTCCCCGCCTGCCGGCCAAGCTCACGGGTCCGTGATCCATCCCATCAGCGGCCCTGCCGAAGCGGAGCTGGCCTCCTCCTCGACCGCTGAGGCACCGGCCCGCGGCTCCAGCCCATCCAGCAACTCCCTATCCCAGGGCGTTGCTGTTAAGGGAGCCACTCCGAGTCAAGGTGTGGGGCAGATCTCGGGGCGCGGCTCGTTGGAGGTGTTCGTTGCGGATCTGTTCACGAATTCCCCAGCTCTCTCGCGAAGGGGCGGCCCTGGGGCCCTCGATCCCCTCACCAATCTTTGGGATCTCTTCGGCACCAGCTCCAGGGAGATGAGGGACATGGGCTGAGTTGTGCGGTGGATTGCCGAATTGCCCCATGGCTCTCTTGCCCCGACCCCTCTGGCACACCCTGAGCTTGCTCGGCATTCTCTGGATGCTGCTTGACCCTCAGCTACCGATGCCTGAGCTACCGGCGCTGGCGGGAGAACCGCCTCTCCTCCTTTCTGGAAGGATCCACAGATTGCGGGGAAACCGCCAACCAGGCCCGGGGCCGATGCCCGCCCCGGGCCTGGCCAGTGGCCAAGACATTGTTGTGGTGCTCGGTCGGATTCAACCGGTTCAGCTGGGGGATCCGTTTCTGCCTGAAGCCAAGCTCCAAGCTCCCATCTTGAGCCGTGGGCGGAGTGGGACTACGGGCCACTTTCAATTGTCCGTGGCCCAGGCACGGCCTGAGCCTTTTGAGGTCACGCTGTTGCTTGTGGTTCCTGGGGGTTATTACCTGAATCGTTTCGATGGATCTGGAGCCTTTGCCGCTTATCGGCTGCCCCAAGCAAGCCAACAATCCATCGAGCTCCTGGATGATCGCGGCGCTGTGTTTTGAGCCAGCGCCGATTCAGAAATACACATCCAAGCTGCCGCGGTTGGTGGTTTTGAGCCAGTTCTGAGCTTCGATGTAATTGTTCGGGGCCAGCCGGATCGCCTTCGTCCAAAACTCTGCCGCCAGGTCGTAGCGGCGATCGGCTTCATCGGCATCGCCCTGCTCCTCCGCGATTGCGCCCAGATGGTGGTGGATGACCGCCATGTTGTTGAGCGCTTGGGGCATCTTGCTGTTGAGCTCGAGGGCCTGGCCGTAGTAATCGAGTGCCTTGGCGTGCTCACCGTTCGAGGCAAACACCAGGGCCATGTTGTAAAGGATGA
>JBIIJA010000033.1:0-10550 GCA_044234195.1 Cyanobium sp.
ACCCCCGGGCCAACCACCCCTGAGCCAACCACCCCTGAGCCCACACCGGTGCCCGCCCTCGCCAGTGCCGCTCCAGAGCCGGTCTCCTTCACGCCGGGCAAGGGAGTCACCCTGAAGGCCAGTGGCTACCAGCTGCGGCTCTGGGCCGAAGCCAAACTCCTGGGCTTCTCCAGCAGCCGCTATGTGTTCAACCCCGGCCAGCCCCTGGTGGTGAGCCCCAAAAATCCAGACGCCGCCTACGACCTCTCCGCCCAACAGAGCATGGTGTACGCCGCCTTCCAGGGGCCGAAATGGGGCTCCTGGACCCCGGGCGGCTTTGCCCTGTTCACTCTGCAGGACAACCTGCTGGCCGAGGGCTACAGCTTCACGCCGGTGGCCTTCTATGGGGAGATCAGCGATGGCCGCTGGCGTGTGGTGGCGGGTCAAAACTTCGATGTGTTCGCCCCCAGGGATCCCGACACCATCCCCACTGGCAAGCTCGCCGCCACCGGGAACCCCGGGGCCTACCGACCCCAATTCCGCGTGGAACACTCCTTCGAAGCCGGCCGGGGCTTTGGCGGCATCGTGCAACTGGCCGCCTCCTCACCGATCACCACCGCCCTGCCGGATGAGGTGGATGTGGCCAATCTGCAAACCGAGGAGGTGGTGGAAGACAACGGCTGGCCCAACGTGGAGGGGCGCATCAACCTGGGGTTCGGGGAGACCACGGAGCGGGCAGGGGGCCGGCGCCTGCGCACGGTGGAGCTGGGGTTCTCTGGGGTGGTGGGCCAACTGCGGGTGCTCGACAACATTCGCCCCACAGACCCCTTGACCCTGGAGGCCGACCGCTCGCTCGTTTCGGTGTGGGGCGCCGCCTTCGATGGGCAGATCGCCCTGGGCCGCAGTTTTGGCATCAGCGGGGAGCTCTACACCGGCCAGGGGCTGGGGGAATACATGGCGGGCATTTTCCAGACGTACAACCGGGTCTCCAACAAGCCGGTGCCTACCTCTGGAGGCTGGGGACAGGTGTATGTCTATCCCGCCGAGAATCTGCGCCTCGCTGCGGGCTACGGCATCGACCATGCCACCGATTCGGGAGTGTTTGGCCTGCAGGTGAACAGCACCATCTTCGCCAACGTCGTGTGGGATGTGAATCCCTGGCTGCAGCTGGGGCTGGAGGGCAACTACAAGCTCACCACCTACGACAGCTTCGGCGACAAGGAGGCCTGGGTGGTCATCAGCGAGGTGATGTTCCGCCTCTGAAGTCCGGGCTTGGGGGGGCCGCCAAACCTGGCCCTGATCCATATCCAAGCCAGCCTCGGCGCCACCTTGGCGGAGGTGGGCTGGGTGGTCACGGGCTACGCCATGGCCAGCGTGGTGATGATCCCCCTGAGCGCCTGGCTGGTGGGGGCACGCATCCTGAAGGGATTGCTAGGGGGCGGGCTGCTGCCCAAGGCCCAGGCGATCCTGTTCCAGTCCGTGCCCCCTGCCCTGCAGGCCACCACTCAAGCCGCCTTTGGCATGGTGGTGCTGGTGGGTCCGGCCCTGGGTGAGTGCGTGCCCACTCACCAACTTTAGGAAGCCCATCCGGCCCCAGGGTCTCGCCCGACGCCCCTACTGCTGCACCGGCAGGGGCACTGGGCCAAGGGAGCAGGTGCCTGTCCGCAGGGAGCACCGGCCCGAGCCATCGGGGTCCTCAGCGGGATGGTGGGCCTCAAAACGCTCCACCCCCTCCCGCACCCACTGCTCACAGACGGCGGCCACCGACATGCCGCAGGCGGCAGCCGCCAGATGGACACGGTGTTGCAGCTCACCCCCCAGCCAGGCTGGCTGGGGCACGTTGCAAGTCCCCAGGCCGGAAGGGGCGTGGGTCTCTGAGCCAGGGAAAGGGGTGCCGTTCGAGGGGCTGGCAGGGGCGACGGTCATGGCGGCGGGGCGGCGCTGACGGCCAAGGGAGGGATCCAACCCCCCATTCTTGCCCCTGGCCGGTGTCGATCCCCAGGGTTTCCCTCAATCTTTGCCCTGATGCTGCCGCAACAACACAGAGGGTTTGATATGGAACCGATTTTGAAATTCAATCCCAAACAAACTCACTGAACGATAGCCACAGGCCTGGGCAACGCTGGAGACCGTTTCTCCTGGAACAGCTTTGATGAGTCGTTGATAGGCCCTGTCCAACCGTTGTGAGCGCACCCATTGGGTGATCGTGCAGCCAAATCGATGCCGAAAAGCATATTGTAAAGAGCGGCGGGAATAATGACTATATTTCTCTAAAACCGAGAGGTTCAAGGGTTCGGCGAGATGGTCCAACATGTAGGCGGTCAATTCCTCGAGCGCTTCGTCCACGCCCCCACCTTTGAGATCCTCTGGTTGAGCCAGCAGAGGAGTGTTGAGAGAGGGACAGGCCAAAAGGGCCGTGATCAGAGAGAGCTGATCGGAAATCCCCAGGCGCGTGAGCAGGATGGGCTGCCTGAGGGACAGCTCACTGGTGACATGCAGCAGATGCTGAAGTGTGGTGAGCAAACAGGCTTCCACATCGCCATCGCTCGGCTTGCGGCAGGTGGGATTGGAAAAATCCCACCTGTGGGAGGCACACCACTCCAGCTCTTGTGTTCGCATCAGCTTCAGCATGGCTGTGAGCTGTTGTGGTGCAAACATTAAACAAACGACGCTAAAAGCTGAACTTTCCCACGTGGCCGGAGCCTCTGGAACAAAGAGACAGCCGCCGGCGGAACAGCGGAATGGCCCATCCGGCAAATGAAGACAAACGTCACCTGCAGCTACAAAAATCAGCGAAATCCAGTGTCGGGCTGGCAAGCGTGCGGTGGTGGGGGCCCCTTCCAGTGCCACCAGGTGCAGGCTGGGCCAGGCCCGATGAAACACCCCCGAAAAGGAGGCCGGAGAATCGGGATCATCCTTGGCGGCACTGAGGGGCAATGGGGCCTGAAAGGCCACCGTGCTCAACGGCTGCTTGTCGTTCAGGCGCATCAGCCGCTGAAAGGGATTAACAAGCGCGAAGGATTCTCCAGAGGCCTCGGCCGGGGAATGAATCACTCTTGGCTATCGAATGACGTGCAAGAGAAAGACGTCTGGCCTTGAGACGAGGACAATGAAAGACAGCAAAGCGATTCATTTAATGGGTCTAAAGCCAATCTAGAAGCGCTCCAATGAACCTTCAATGTAGAGCAAGCCAGGCAAGCACCAAGCCAGGATCGAGGGGGAGACCAAAACGCGGCAGGTCTTTGCATGATTCAGATAAGTTTGCACGGAATGCAACCATTGCCGTGAGCTCTATTCTGCAAAAAAGTCCAGCATGACCTTGACTCTTGCGCGCGTCGTGGCCATCGGAGCGTCGGCTGGGGGGTTGAAAGCCTTACAAGAGCTGCTCAGCTTGCTCAAACCCGGGGAGGATGTGGCTGTGGTGGTGGCCCAACACCTCGCTCCCGACCATGCCAGTCAGCTCGTGCCCCTGCTGAGTCGGGCCACCCACCTCAAGGTGGAGCAGGCCAGCGATGGCCATCCCCTCGCGCCCGGGACCGTGGTGGTGGTGCCACCCAACTGCGACGCCACCATCGAAGCTGGGCATCTCAAGCTTGCAACACCCGCGCCACGGTTTGGCCCCAGCCCCTCCATTGATCTGCTGTTTGAATCCGTGGCCAGCGATTGCGGAGAACGGGCTGTTGCGGTGGTGCTTTCGGGCACCGGATCGGATGGGGCCTGCGGCCTGCGGGCCGTGGGGGCCAATGGTGGTCTCACCGTCGTGCAATCCCCAGAGAGTGCCCAATTTGATGCGATGCCCCGGGCAGCGATCGCCCTGGCCGGCCCTGATTTGATCGCCGATCCCCCAACCATCGGGGTGCGCCTCTCTGAGTGGTTTGCCAGCGGAGAACACTGGGATCAGACGGTCGTCGACAGCGAGCCGATGCTGCTGGCCAGTGCGGTCTCCCTGCTCAGGCAGGCCTCAGGCATTGATTTCTCCCAATACAAAGAATCCACGTTGCTGCGGCAAATCCAACGGCGCATGGCGATCAACGCTGTGCCATCGCTGGACTCCTACCTCCAACGTCTTGGCGCCGATGGGAGTGAGGCCAAGGCGCTGACGCAGAATTTGCTGGTGACGGTGACATCCTTTTTCCGAAACCCTGATGGGTTTCAAGCCCTTTCAGGGCATCTGAAAAACCTCATTGGCAAGCTGGGTTCAGAGGAGATCTTGCGAGTCTGGGTGCCGGGTTGCGCCACAGGTGAAGAAGCCTATTCCATTGGCATGTTAGTCAGTGAAGTGATGGGCCATCCAGCCAATCTCTCACAGGTGTTGAAGATCTTCGCCACCGACCTGGATGAACAGAGTTTGAGCATCGCCAGAAAAGCCATCTATCCCACTTCGGCAGCAAAATCAATTCCAGCGTTACTAAAGGAACGCTTTATCCACGACCAGGGAAGTGAATTTGAGATCTCAAAAGATCTGCGCAGCTGCATTATTTTTGCACGGCATAATCTCTGCGAAGATCCGCCTTTTCCAAACATCGATCTCATCTCCTGCCGAAATCTACTGATTTGCTTCACAGCTGCTTTGCAGGAGCGAGTGATTGATTTGATGAGTTTTTCTCTTCAACCTGGCAGCCTACTCTTTCTCGGCAGCTCTGAATCTCTGGGTCAGCTATCTGGATTCCGTGTGCTTGACCCTGTGCACCGTTTGTATGAGCGCACCCAGCAAGGGCGATCCAGAGTGCGCCTCGCGTCCGTGCTCAGTCAACGGAAAATGCCCCCAGATCGACCGGCATTGGCTGCCTCCGTCGAGCGCGATTCCCTGCCCACCCAGCACATCCAGCTGTTGGATGCGCTGACCCGCGTCTTTGTCAAACCCTGCCTTGTGCTCGATGAAAACCATACACTTGTCGAGGTCATTGGTGATGTTTCTCCCTATTGCAAGCTGCCGGAGGGTCGCATGACCGGGGCTGCCATCAGTTTCCTCAGGGAGGACTTACAAGCGGAGGCCAGGGCCCTCTTCCTGCTGGCCAGGGCTGGTCGTGGTCCGGTCCGAAGCCAACGGTTACGCCTGCCCAACCTCGCCTCGGCTTTGCGGATGGAGACGGCAACGATTCAAGTGGGGGAGTCGCTTCTAACCGTCCTTTCCTTCATCGAGGAAGAGGAGGATGAGCCCACAACAGACAGATTTGCCCCTTCTGATCGCAACACTGTCTTTGCGCTGGAAATTGAACGCCTGGAACAAGAACTCCTCACCAGTCAGGATACCTTGCGCCAATCGTTGGTTCATCTCGAACAAGCCAATGAAGAACTGGAGGCATCTTCGGAGGAACTCCAAGCTTCATCGGAAGAATTGCAATCCTCGAATGAGGAACTCGAGGCCTCAAATGAAGAGTTGCAGGCCACAAACGACGAACTCGCTGTCCTCAATCAACAACTCCGCATTCGCAGCGATGAACTAGAACATCTCAACACCGATCTAGAGAATATTCAGCGCTCTCTCAATCAAGGAATGGTGATTGTGGATGCCTCTTTGCGCATTTCCCGCTTCTCCCCCCTTGCTGTGCGTGTCTTTGGCTTGGTGGAGACCGATATTGGTCAGTCCTTAATTGGCATTCCCACCACCGTACCCATCCAGGGACTTCGAGACTCTCTGTTGAAGGTTGTGCATGGAGGTGAGCGCTGCAACCTGGAAGCCACCAGTGAAGACATGTCCTACCTGCTGCAATTGATGCCCTATCAAAATCGAGAGCGGCACACTCTTGGCGCCATCATCACCCTCACTGATGTCTCTGAAATGGTGGCTCTCCGACGTGCCGCGGAAGCATCGCTGCATGAATTTGAAAGCCTTGCCGATGCCCTTGAGCAGGCGGTGTGGAAAAGGGACCGCAGCTGCCAACGCATTTTCTATATCAGCTCCCGAATTCACGATTTACTGGGGTGGGATCCCCCCGAGATTTGCATCCAGCCAGGCCTGCTGGATGGGGCCATCGTCCCAAGCGACCAGTCCTTCGTCATGGCCTCCCGTGAAGCAGGCAGTGGCGCAACAGGCTGGGAAATCAGCTACCGGATGACACGGCGAGACGGGGAGGTGAGATTGTTTCGTGAGGTGGCCATCCTTCTCGATGGCGGCGATGTTGAATCCACGGTCTTTGGCACCCTTTCTGACATCACTGAACAGCAAGCCACCCTCAACCAAAAGCAGTTTCTTGGCAGAGCTTTTCAGTCCTTGATGGACTGCGATCCCCTGCCCATCGCCCTTCTGGATGCGTCCCTCCGCCTGGTGGCCATGAATGGGCCGTTCAGCCAACGTTTTGGCGGGAACTCCGCTGATCGTTCCTGCCTAACGATCGATGATTTGGAGAAGGTGGTTGTGCTCCTGAGGGAGCCGGTGAATTCCGGGGCCGAGACCCCTGCCCAGGGAGGTCTCAGAACCCTGGCAGAGCAGGCCATGGAAAGCAAGCAGCCCTACCTGCAACAGAGCGCAGAGTGGCTGCAGCCAGGAGCAAACAAGCCAACGTTAAGCCTGGATATCTTGCCCATTCACTCCACTGAGGAGAGCACAGGTCTGTTGCTGAAAGTCCATCCCTGATCGACCAGCGGGCAGCCCTCCATGCTGGGAGACGCCGAACTCGCGCGGCATCCCTCAGCCGGGACCGCTCGACCAGTGCAACACCATCGGCACCGCCCCTTCCAAGCTGCGCTTCACGGGACACCCCTCCCCGGCCTCCTGCAGCACCGCCTGGGCCTGCCCGTCGAGGCCAGCCGGCAGGGCGATCCACACCTCCAGCTGGGCGATCTTGCGCACGCCGTCGCGGGTCATGGTCTTCTCCACCTGGGCCGTGGTGCCTTCCAAGCTCCAGCCGTGGCGCTGGGCCACGATGCCCATCACGGTCAGGATGCAAGTGGTCAAGGCCGTGGCCACCAGATCGGTGGGGGAAAAACGCTCGCCCTTCCCTTGATTGTCGATGGGGGCATCAGTGTCCAGCACGCTGCCAGACGGCTCGTGCCGGGCGGTGCAACGCAAGTCACCGCCTGTGGTGCAGTGGATGGTGGTCATCGCCAGTTGCCCCGTACGAACACCACTCACTCAAGCAGGCCCAGACGTTCAAGACGCTCCCGCTGCTGCCGTGCGCTCACGAAGCCGTGGGCCGCCATCGCCCCACTCACCGCCACCGGCGGCACACCGATGCCCGGGAACACCCCCGCCCCGCACAGCACCAATCCCTCCACGGGGGTCTGCCCTCCGGGGAAGGGGCCCTGATCCGCAGGCCAGGCCGGGCCGTAGCTGCCCTGGTGCACCCGCAGGTAGTGCCGGTGGGTGAGGGGGGTGCCATAGCGCTCCACCACGAGCCGCTCCCGCCAGTCGGGGATCACCGGATCGAGCACCTGGGCAAACACGGCGCAGCGCTCCGCTTTCAAAGCCCGGTAGGCCGGGGTGCCGCGCTCCAGGTGCTGCCAGAGCTCCCAAGGTTCATTGGCGGGGGTGTAGCCATGCACCACCTGATGGCCCGCCGGAGCCAGGGTGGGGTCCAGCAACGACGGCATGGAGAGCACGGCCATGTTGCGCTCGGCGCCGATGCCGCGGTCCCAGTCGCCCACCCACACGTGGTGGATCGGCAAATGGGCCAGGTCGTCGCCCCGCAGGGCGAGATGGCAATGCAGAAAGCTGGCACAGGCAGGGGTGGCCAGCTGCCGCTCCCGCCAGCGGGCCGGCACAGCGTCCTCAGCCAGTAGGGAAAGGGTGTCCCAGGGGCTGGCGTTGCTGATCACGCCCCGTCTGGCCTGGAGGTGCTCGCCGCTAGCCAGCCGCACCCCCCGGGCCCGCCGATCGCTCACCAGGATTTCGGCCACCGGTGCGTGGGTGCGCAGCACGCCACCATGGCGCTCCAGGCCCCGCACCAGGGCCTGCACCACCGCTGGGCTGCCGCCGATGGGGTAGTCGAGATGGGCCGCCGGCGTAAACCACTCGCCGAACAGGGTGGCCATGGCCGCCGCACTGGTGTGGGCCGTGCCCAGCCCAGAGATCAGGAAGCACAGCAGCTCCACCCAGTGGAGCAAAAAGGGATCCTGAAGGCGCCTGTGCACCAGGGGAGCAAAGGCGCCTCCCAACTGGGCGAGCCTGCCGGCCTGACCCAGCAAGCCCATGCCGCGGGCACCGAGCACGGCGGCGGTGCCCAGCCCCGGCCGGAGAGCCAGCAAAGGCAACGCTTGGGCGGCCTGACAGAGGGGCTCCAAGCCGTTCATGAACACCTGCCACTCCTGGGCGACCGCTGCACCCCGCAACTCCTTCACCACCGCCATGAAGGGCTCAAGCCCCACCCCCACGCGCAGGTGGCCCTCGGGCAAGAGCAGGCCCCACTCGCTGTAGGTGGCCACGGGCACCGATTCACCGATGAGGCGCAACACTTGTGCCAAGGGATTGGGGCTGGGCCAGCTGGCCAACCCGCTCCAGAGGGAGGGGCCCGACTCAAAGTGAAAGCCGCCCTGGCGGAAGCCATGGGCCGCGCCACCGGGCTGGCTGTGGGCTTCAAGCACCACCACCTCCAAGCCGTAGGAGGCAGCCACCGCGCCTGCGCACAACCCCCCCAAGCCACTGCCCACCACAATCAAGTCCGCCTCGCTGGGGGTGGGTGCTGGCGTGCTCGCAGGGACCATGGAACTCGGGGCTATCCCTCTGGCCTGAGGCGGCCCGCTCCAGCCGGCACCCCACACTCTTGGCGTTCTCTGCAGAGCTGCTCCAGGCTTGGGCGACCGGTGACCACCAGGCGCAGGCGCGCCCAGAGGCCGTAGGCTGCATCCGCCAGGGGGCCCAGCAAGGGCCAGCGGGTGGGGGCGTAGAGCCAGCCCAGGCCGATCAGTTCATAGGCGCGGCGAAACGTCGCCAAATCGCGCAGCACGGTGCCTCCTGCTTCGATGCCATGGATCCGGCCCATGGCTTGTTCGTAGGTGACGCCCTGATACAGCGCGGGGTTGTAATCGGGACGGTCGATGTCGACAAAAGCAAGCCTTGCTCGACCGGGATGGCGCGCTTGATCGCGACGTTCAAGAAACGTCACCTCTCTCCTGCAGAGGGGGCATCCGCCGTCGTAAAGAATGGTGAGATCCGCCATGCGGCAAGGTTAGGCGCTTCCTGCCAGTCCCGCGAGGGCCAAGGCTCATGGTGGAGCTGCCTGGGGCCGAGGGCACGGGCACGTGGGCGCCAGGATGGATCGAGCGGAAGTTCCACAGCCATCAATCGCTCGCCGATGTGCATCGTTGTGTACAGAAGCAGCTCCAGTGAGAGGCTGCGGCCAGGGCCAACAAGGCAGAGACCATTCAGGATTGGCAAGCTACAACTAGAAAAAGACGACATAGAAACTGGCGTCAACTTTTCCTCCGTTTGACAAAAATGTCACCACTGCGTAGGAAAAACCTCTTGGACAAGCCGACATCCTGACCGCTCCATCCTGGGGAGTGAACACCTGCGCTGTGATCAACCGATTCTCCACCGCACTCGCCGAGGCCACTCCCACGCGGGCCGGTTGGGCCAGCTGGAAGCAGTAAGTGCCCAGGCCGGGCTTAGAAACTTGCGTGATGTTTTTTACAGCTGCAGCATCAATCGACCCATTGGCTCGTATCCGTGCAAAGGCCAGCGCGTCGGCAACGGCAGGCATCGCTTGAGCCAACACGGCGGAGAACAACATCGCGATCGCGGTTGGCCGGCAGAGTGCCATGGTGGCCAGCGTTCTGCGTCGGGGCGGGCTGGGCGATGGCGTCACAGTCACAGCTGTCCCGACAGGATTGGATCTCATCGTATATTGTAATAAGGATTTGGCCTGCCCAAGGCCAGGGCCAAGCCTCGTCCCGATGTTGCAGCAGATTGTTCGCTACTTGGAGGTGAGCACCAACGGCGAGGGCTTCACCAACCTCACCGCCGTCCTCAACCGGGAGATCGGCGCGAGCGGCCTGACCACCGGTCTGGCCACCTGCCACGTCAAACACACCAGCTGCTCTCTCACAATCAATGAAAACGCTGATCCACGGGTGCTCGTGGATCTGGCGGCCTATTTGCGCGCCCTGGTGCCCCAAGAGGGGGTGCGGCCCATCAGCGGCCAAGGCCTCCTGCGTCCCTACCTCCACGACGATGAGGGGGCCGATGACATGCCGGCCCACATCCGCACAGCCCTCACCTGCACCAGTCTGAGCCTGAGCTTCCACAGGAGCCGGCTGGTGCTTGGCACCTGGCAGGCCGTTTACCTCTGGGAACATCGGGCCCGCCCCCATCACCGGGAGCTCTGCCTCCATCTGATCGGGGAGACGGAGGCTCAGGCTTAGTTTTCGAGGAACGCGGTGGCTGAGCTGTGGACGACTTCCCCCCCTCAAGAACGCTGCAAGAGCGCCTCAGCGCCCTTAGCCAGCACCCTTGGGCCTGGCTGGCGGTGGCGCTAGCGGCAGGGGGGGCTGCCTTGGTGGCGGGCACCTGGATGGTGGCCCAGCTGAGCTGGCAGGGGCGATTGCGCACCCTTGAGGCGGAGTTGAGCCTGTTGCGGAGCACCCGCCAGGTGGATCTGCCCCGCCTGTTGAACGACCTGCAGCGTGTCGCT
>JBIIJA010000034.1:0-10534 GCA_044234195.1 Cyanobium sp.
TGCTCCGCTCAGAGCGTTGGCCTGGGCCAGCTCTCTCGTGTTGAGCCCCCATTGGGTCTGCCTTCGGCGGTTGCCGCAGTCGCTCACACACCGTATCCCCCCATGGCTTTCAGTGGCGGTCTTTAAACTCTTACCGAAAACTTCCCCCAGAACGCATGACACGCGTGAAGAGAGCCCCCTCGCCCATGGCCCTCCCCCTGGCCTCCACTCTCATTCTGGCCACGCCGCTGGCTGGCTCTGCTTTTCAGGTGGGGCAACCGCTGCGCATGGACACCAACATCAGCGAAGCTCAGGTGGTCCAGGCCCAACAAGCCTGGTGCGCTGGCCTGCTGTCGATTGGCCAGGCTTACAGGAGCGGTGGCTTTGCCAAGGCGAAGGCCACAGCCAACCAGGTGTTGGATCAGGCCTATGCCTATCAGTTTGGTGCCGTTGCCTTCAAACCCACCCTCACCGTGCCTCCCCACACCTTTCGATCCACCAAAGTAGGCGCCTTGGCCTATTTCGTGGGTGGGGATCCCAACTATCCCAATGACAACGGGTTTGCCATCAGGCCCTGGAAAACTTGCGTGGTGCGTAACCAGGTGATTCAGCTGCACGGGATGTTTGCCACCACCATGGGCAATGTCGATCTCACGGATGACAAAGGGGCTGTCACCACCGTGGACAAGACCTGGACCTTCGTCAGGGAGCCCGATGGCAGCATCCGCATCGTGTTGCACCACTCGTCCCTGCCCTTCACCCCGTCCAAATAGGCCCTTTTGGTGGGAGCGGCGTTGGGGTCCCCTGCTCCGCTCCCCATGGCCGCCTTGGCCTCAAATCTGCTGCAATGGGGCTTTCCGCTTGCCAGCGATGACTGCCGAAGAGGCCTTCGCCGCGATCGCCCTGGTGGCCGTGGCCTGCGATGGGGTCATCGATCCCCATGAGGCCAATCTCTTGCGAAGCCAGCTCGATCATCGCCATCCCTATGTCGAGCGCAGCGAGGACAGCAAGGGGCGCCTCTTTGAGGGCCTGCTAGATCAGCTCCATGCCGAGGGCTGGAGGGCCCTGATGGCGCAGGCGATTCTGGCCCTCTCCACCAGCCAGCAGGAAACCGCCTTGGCCATGGCCGCCCATTTGGTGCATAGCGATCGGGTGTTGAATCCGCAGGAACTGGGGCTGCTCCAGGAGATGGCCGCCCAGATGAGCCTCCCCCAGCAGCGCTCGGAGCAGATTCTGGATGTGATCGCCCTCTTGCATCGGGATAGCCTCGCCCCCTGAAGGCGCCTCGCACCTGCCTAGGCTGAGTCTTCTGTTTCCTGGCCGCGACGTGACCAGCACGCTCTCTTCCACCGACGCCGCCGGTCACACCGACCCCGCCCTTCTCGCCCCCAACGCCCGCCCCGATGCCCTCGGCCGGTTCGGTCCCTTTGGTGGTCAGTACGTGCCGGAAACCCTGATGCCGGCCCTAGCGGAACTGGAGCGCGCCGCTGCTGAGGCCTGGGCCGATCCGGCCTTCACCGAGCGCCTCAACCATCTGCTGCGCACCTACGTGGGCCGCCCATCGCCGCTCTATGAGGCGGAACGCCTCAGCGAGCACTACCGCCGGCCGGAGGGTGGCCCCCGCATCTGGCTAAAGCGGGAGGACCTCAACCACACCGGCGCCCACAAGATCAACAACGCCCTTGGCCAGGCCCTGCTCGCCCTGCGGATGGGCAAGAAGCGCATCATTGCCGAAACCGGTGCCGGCCAGCACGGGGTGGCCACGGCCACGGTTTGTGCCCGCTTTGGCCTGGAGTGCGTGATTTACATGGGCGCGGAAGACATGCGCCGTCAAGCCCTCAATGTGTTTCGTATGCGGCTGCTGGGCGCCACCGTGCAGCCGGTCACCGCAGGTACGGCCACCCTCAAAGATGCCACCAGTGAGGCCATCCGCGATTGGGTTACCCATGTGGAAACCACCCACTACATCCTTGGCTCGGTGGCTGGCCCCCACCCCTACCCCAAACTGGTGCGCGACTTCCATGCGGTGATTGGAGAGGAGGCCAAGGCGCAATGCGCAGCCGCCTTCGGCCGCCTACCCGATGTGTTGCTGGCCTGCGTGGGGGGCGGCTCCAACGCCATGGGCCTGTTCCATGCCTTTGTGGGCGACCCCACCGTGCGCCTGATCGGTGTGGAGGCTGCCGGCGAGGGGGTGGCCTCTGGACGCCATGCCGCCACCATCACGGAGGGGCGGGTGGGGGTGCTCCATGGCGCCATGAGCCTCCTGCTGCAGGACGAGGAGGGCCAGGTGTTGGAGGCCCATTCGATCAGTGCCGGCCTCGACTATCCCGGTGTTGGGCCGGAGCACAGCTACCTCAAGGGCATCGGCCGCGCCGAATACGCCGCTGTGACGGATGGGGAAGCCCTGGAGGCGCTCCAGCTGCTCTGCCGGCTTGAGGGCATCATCCCAGCCCTGGAAACGGCCCATGCCTTCGCTTGGTTGGAAAAGCTCTGCCCCACCCTGCCCCCCGGCACCGAAGTGGTGGTGAATCTCTCCGGCCGCGGCGATAAGGATGTCAACACGGTGGCCGACCGGCTGGACCAGCTGAAGTCTTGAGGGATCCATTGGGCTTGCTGGATCTGCCGCGCCCCCAAGGCTTGGCCGATCTCGCTTCAGCCACAGACGCCCTTCAGGCTTGAAGCGTCTTGTTTTACAGGGGATCCTCTTCCCAGCCAAAACGCGGGAGTCGGGCCAACGTGTCTTGCATGGTGCGGGTGATTAACAGCGAATCTTTCTGCAACCGCATGCGACGACTCACTTCCAAGCTGTCCCGAGGGATCATGGCCACTTCAAACGGAGGTCCAACCGTCAGGTTGGATCGCCGGGTGACGACCTGGGACACCAAGCAGAGCCTTGCGGCATCTTCCAGAGTCATCCCGTGATGGCCGATGTAATCTAAAGGCGGTTTACCATATTTACTTTCGCCGATTTGCAGAAAAGGCGTTTCCTGTGTGGCCATGATTGAATTGCCTTGCGGATAAATCAAATAGAGGCCATGGGGTTGCCCAGCGATCTGTCCGCCGAGGATAAAGCTGGCTTCACCTGTGGCGCCGGCCTCTCTCAAGGAATGGCGATAGTTGCGCTGCACGGAAACACTGAGAGTGCCAATATAATCGGCAACCTCAAATAAATAGCGGGCTTCGATGAGATCAGGTGGATGGTCGTGTTCGCTTCTTGATTCCCGGAAGCCTTCGGCCGCCTGATGCTCATCAATATCCCGACGGATTCGATTGAGAACTGCTTGGGTGGTGCCCAGATTGCCCGCAGCCATGACCACGAAGATGCGATCGGGTGCAGGTTTGAAAACATGCATTTTGCTGTAGCTTGAAATATAATCAACCCCGGCATTGGTTCTTGAATCGGAGGCAAAAACCAGGCCTGCATCCAGCAGAAAAGCCAGGCAATAGGTCATGGAGTCACCAGGCGATCTCTGTCAGCTGAAGCGCCGTTGCAGCAGGTGCGCTACCGACTGCACCGCTGCTCGAGCCGTAGCGTAAGCCATGCGCATCGGGCCCACGAGAGCCACCAACCCGCTTCCCCCATCGCCGGTGCAGTAAGGGCTCTGCACGACAGCGCACTGGCCGAGCGCTTGGTGGGGGTGTTCGCTGCCAATCCACACCAAACTCTCCAGATTTTGGCCTGCCTGGGGGCCAAGCACCTGATCGGGATGGGTTTCCACCAGTTGCACCAGGGGGAGGAGGGAGGAGGTGCGGCTGAACTCAGGCTGAGCGAGCAATCCCCCCAGGCCCGCCGCCACCACCGTGCCGTTGCTGCCAGCCGTCAGCAGGTTGTGGCTGTCGAGGGCCTGTCGCAGCAGCCTTCCGCTGGAAGCCAGCTCTGCGGGAAGGAGATCCCAGGCGATGGCCCGATCCCCCGGCGCGCGAAGCTGACCATTGGTCCAGCGCTCCAACACCGGCAACTCCTGCTGGATGCCAGGTGGGAGCCGCAGATGCAGATTTGTGCTGGAGCCGCTGCCCTGCACCAAGATCACCAGAAGGCTCTCGTCGCTGGCCATCAGGCGGATCTCCCGCAGCCGAGGCGCCCGACTGCGGGGGCGGGTGATCAGGCTCAGGAGGCCCGTGAGGTCGGAGAGGCGGCGGGCCACATAGAGGAGCAGATCGTCCATGGCTGCCCACTGCAGGCTCAGGCCTGCCAGCTCACGCTCCAGCTGGATGGCGGCAGCCCCGGGTGCTGGCAACAGCTGGTCCACATACAACCGGTAGCCCTGTTGGCTGGGAATCCGCCCAGCGGAGGTATGGGGTTGGGTGAGCAGGCCGCGCTGCTCAAGGGCCCCCATGGCCGAGCGCACGGTGGCGGGACTGGCGGGAAAACCAAACCGACGCACCAAGGTGTTGCTCCCCACCGGCTCCACCGTGTCGACGTAATGGCGGACGGTTGCCCGGAGCACCTCTTGTTGTCGGGGTGGCAGGGAGTCCACCAGAGCCTCAAGGAAGGGGTTGATCTTAGTCAGATTCCCACTCTCAGTAGCGGGGGACGGAGGGATCCACGCTGACGCTCCAGGCATCGATCCCCCCTTCCAAGTTCCAAACATCGTTGTAGCCCTGCGCCTCCAGGAGCCAGCAGGCAAATTGCCAGCTGCGCACCCCGGCATGGCACAGCACCACCACCGGACGATCCCGCTCCAACCGGGTCGGCACCTCTGGCATCCACTCCGCTGAGCGGCTCAGGGGAAGGTGCGCCACCGGATAGGGCAAGCATGCGATCGCCAACTCCTGGTCCTCCCGCACGTCCACCAGTTGGAGGGCTTCCCCGTTCTGGAGCTTGGTCCAGAGCTCTCGGGCTGTGAGGGAGCGGGGGGTGGGGTCGACAGATGGGGGCATGGGACGGGAGCAGGCTGGGCTAAGGCCCCACAGGATGGCAGGTGGGAAGGCGGGGGAGCCGAGGAGGGCAGGATGGGGGCACTGTGCTCTAGCGGAATGAAGGGGCGGCCCTAGGGCTGGGGTGGGGTGGCTGGTGGCTCCTCTGGACTCGGGGCCCTCTCCAGTTGCAGCATCACGCGCTCACGGTTCCCCGAGCGGCCCGCTTTGTGCCACGGCAGGCTCCCCTCAGCCTCTACCTCCTCAGCGATGGGGAGGAACCCCTGGATTACGCCAGGGCCGTTGCCCCCCTCCGCCAAAGGGACGCGTCCACCAAGGCGTTGGAGCGCCTGAGGGATGGCGCTTTCGCCGCGGCGGGCCTTGATTACCACGATGAGTTGGCCAGCTGGTTGGCCCCGGAGATTGGCCTAAGTGTCTTCGACACTCCGGGGGAGGAACCGGGCAGCAGCTGGCTGCTTGTTCTCGCCAGCAAGGATGGGGAGGGCGCGCGACGGTTTCTCCAACGCTTTTGGCAATCCCGCAGCCTCGCTGGCAGCGGCTTGCAGATCAGCCAATACCGGGGCATGGGTTTGATCAGCGGCCGGGGGGCCCTGGTGGGACGGGATCCAGTGCCCTTGGCAACGGCCCTCGTGCAAGACGATTTGGTGCTGATTGCCTCCGGTCGCACCACCCTGGAGCGGGCCCTGGATGTCTCCCAGATTGATGAACTCAACGAGGCTGGCTTGGTGCCTCTGAAGGAAGGGGTGGAGCAACTCGGCGAAGGAATGGCCCTCCTCGTGGCCCGCGCCGGGGCGTTTGCCCCCTGGCTCGGCTTGCCCGCCCTGGAGAGCCCGGACTCGGCTGCCCCACTCCTGGTGGGTGCTCTCCGTCCGGAAGGCCGCCAGCTGGTGCTCACTGGCCTCCTTCACGGGCAGGGAGTCCCATCCTCCGAGGCGGCCCCCCTCCCAGCTCTTGGGGCATCCAGTGGGATGGCGCTTTTGGAGCCTGCGCTCCTCAAGGGCCTGGGAGGGGATTCCGACAGCCTGGCTGTGCTGCGCAACCCGGCGGGGCTGCTCGAACAGCCCTGGCTGAGGGCCCTGGTGCAGGCGATCAGCACCCCTCCCGCAGGCGGCCCCTTGCCTCCCCTGCTCGCGGCTGCCGATCCAGGGCTGCTGGTGCTCTCCAAGGCCCCGGAAGGATGGCTGATCGGCACCAGCAACCAGACCCCACGCCCTGAGACGCTGGAGGCGGCGTTGGCGGCTGAGGGGTTCATCGAGGCGCCCCTTGAGGTGGAAGGGGAGGGGGTGACGGTGTGGACCCGTCTGCAGGCCATGGGCGGCCCCGGGGGCCGGCGAGGACCTGGGGATCAGCTGCAAGCCTCCATTGCCGGCTGGCGCCGGGAACAGGATGGTCAAGCCTGGTGGGGTGACAGCCTCACCCTCTTGAACAACCGACCGGCAGGCCGCAGCGTCTTGGCACGCCAGCAGCAGCTGGTCAACCTCGACCGCCCGGAGGCCCCCCTGCGTTGGGTGTTGGGGGGCGACGCCGCGACCGAGCTTCTCCAGCACTGGGGGCCCTGGAAGCTGTTGGGCACCGTGGCGGGAGGGCCTTTGGCCCAGGGGCTCGGCAGCCTCTCCTTTGCCCTGGAGCCCACCGACACGGCCGTGTGGTGGACCGCTCGGGTGGATTTTGAGGGGTCCCATGGCTGAGGTTGAACTCATCTTGCTGCGGCACGGCATTGCCGAACCCCGTGGCAGCGGCCTCCAGGATCGGCTCAGGGCCCTCACCCCCGAAGGCCGGGAACGCACCCAGCGGATCTGCGAACGGGCACTCCAGCTGGGGCTGGGCGCCGCCTCTTTGGTCAGTAGCCCCCTGGTGCGAGCGCGGCAGACCGGGGAGATCGCCGTGGAGGCAGGACTTGCCCCCAGGATGGCCTGCAGTGAAGCCCTGGCCCCCGGCGCTGATCCCTGGCCCCTGCTTCAGGAGTGGTTGGGCCAGGAGCGTGCAGAGGGGGAGGGCCGACTGATCTTGGTGGGCCATGAACCCGATCTGGGGCATCTGGCCTGCCGGCTCATCGCCGCCCCAGCCGGCGCGGTGGTCCTGAAGAAGGCTGGGCTGGCCATGTTGTGCTGGGCTCACGCTCGGTCAGCCGGGTCTTTCCCGGCAGGCGAGGCCCAGTTGTTGCTCTTGCTCACGCCCAAGGTGTTGCTCGGCTCCTGAGGGAGCTGGCCATGTGGCAGCTAGGGCTACCTACACAGGCGGCCTCGACACGTAGGTTCTTTTCAAACGCAACGCAGTGATGGCGGCGAAGACCTCCAGCGATAGCCCTTTGGCGAACCCATCCCCCGCCAGCGGGGCTGCGCCACTCCCGAATGGGGTCCTGGCCGCGTCGCCAGCTCCGTCTGCGCCCCCGGCACCGGTGACCATCCCCTTCCGGCCGGGCCTGGAAGGGGTGCCTGCCACCCAATCCGCCATCTGCGACATCGATGGCCACCGGGGGGTGCTCACCTATCGGGGGTATCCCCTGGATCAGCTGGCCCGGCAAAGCAGTTTTTTGGAAACCGCCTATCTCCTGATCTGGGGCGAGCTGCCCACCATCTTTCAGCTGAGGGAATTCGAACAGGAGGTGCAGATGCACCGCCGGGTGAGTTTCCGCATTCGCGACATGATGAAGTGCTTCCCAGCCACCGGCCACCCGATGGATGCGCTGCAGGCGAGCGCGGCATCCTTGGGCCTGTTTTATTCCAGGCGCGCCCTCAACGATCCCCAATACATCGTGGACGCGGTGGTGCGGCTGGTGGCCAAGATTCCCACCATGGTGGCCGCCTTTCAACTCATCCGAAAAGGGCAAGACCCCATCCAGCCCCGGGATGACCTGCCCTACGCGGCCAATTTTCTCTACATGCTCACCGAGCGGGAGCCCGATCTCACCGCCGCGCGCATTTTTGACGCCTGCCTGATCCTCCACGCTGAGCACAGCCTCAACGCCAGCACCTTCAGCGCCCGCGTCACCGCCAGCACCCTCACCGATCCCTACGCGGTGGTGGCCTCCGCGGTGGGAACGCTGGCCGGGCCCCTCCATGGCGGAGCCAATGAAGATGTGCTCGACATGCTGGAGGAGATCGGCACGGTGGATCAGGTGGAGCCCTGGCTGGATCGGGCCATTGCCGCCAAACAGAAAATCATGGGTTTTGGCCACCGGGAATACAGGGTGAAGGATCCTCGGGCCGTCATCCTGCAGGGCCTCGCGGAAGAGTTGTTCACCCGCTTCGGCAGCGATCCGATGTACGACTTGGCGAGGGCTCTTGAGGCCGCCGCCGCTGATCGCCTCGGTCCGAAAGGGATTTACCCGAATGTGGATTTTTATTCCGGTCTCGTCTACCGCAAACTGGGCATCCCCAGGGATCTCTTCACCCCCATTTTTGCTATCGCCCGCACGGCGGGTTGGTTGGCCCACTGGCGCGAACAGCTTGGGGCCAATCGCATCTACCGCCCCACCCAGATCTACACGGGCTATCCCGAGCGTGCCTGGCTCCCTCTTGAGCAGCGTCCTCTGCCCCTTTGAGGGCTCGAATCTGGAGGGTGACGCGCCAATGGCGCGGCTCTCCGATTAAGTTGCCTGCCAATTGGAGCCTGTCTTCATGCTGCTGACACCGCAGGTCGCTCCTGCCTTTGTGGCCCCGGGACTCGATCTTCAAGCCAGCTTCAGTTCACTGCTCGAGGGTTTGGGCGTCAGCCCGGGGCTGGCCAGGGTCATTTGGCTGCCCCTGCCCATGCTTCTGGTGCTCATTGCCGCCGTGGTGGGAGTTTTGGTGAACGTTTGGTTGGAGCGCAAGATCTCGGCGGCAGTGCAGCAGCGGATCGGCCCGGAGTATGCGGGGGCCCTGGGCATTCTTCAGCCCTTGGCCGATGGCCTCAAGCTTTTGGTGAAGGAAGATGTGATTCCGGCCAGGGCAGATGGGCTTCTCTTCACCTTGGGGCCCGTGTTGGTGCTCGTCCCGGTCATCCTCTCCTGGCTGGTGGTTCCCTTTGGCCAAAACCTCCTGATCAGCAATGTGGGAGTGGGAATTTTCCTCTGGATCTCCTTGAGCAGCATTCAGCCGATTGGCTTGCTGATGAGCGGGTATGCCAGCAACAACAAGTATTCCCTGCTTGGGGGCCTGCGGGCAGCGGCTCAGTCGATCAGCTACGAGATTCCTCTTGCTCTCTCGGTGTTGGCCATCGTGATGATGAGCAATTCCCTGAGCACGGTTGATATCGTCAACCAGCAGACCGGAGCCGGCATTCTCAGTTGGAATATTTGGCGTCAGCCCGTTGGCTTTCTCATTTTTTGGATCTGTGCTCTTGCCCTTTGATCTCCCTGAGGCGGAAGAAGAATTGGTGGCTGGTTATCAGACGGAATATGCCGGGATGAAATTCGCCTTGTTTTATCTGGGAAGCTACATCAATCTTGTGCTTTCCGCCCTGCTTGTTTCTGTGCTCTACCTCGGCGGCTGGGGTTTCCCCGTTCCAGTGGAGTGGGTGGCTCAGTGGCTTGGCCAATCCATCGATAGCCCCCTGATTCAGGTCATCACAGCCAGCATTGGCATTGTGATGACCGTTCTCAAAGCCTATCTTCTGGTGTTTTTTGCCATTCTCCTCCGCTGGACTGTCCCCCGCGTGCGGATTGACCAGCTGCTCGATCTGGGTTGGAAGTTCCTGCTGCCGATTGCCCTGGTCAACCTGTTGGTCACAGCTGCCTTAAAGCTCGCTTTCCCCATGGCCTTTGGAGGTTGAGCCAATCCACCACCGCTGCCATGCGTCGTCGGCCTATGGCGAATTCAGGCATCATGGATCCACTTCAGCCCTTCCCCCCTTGTTCTCATGTTTGGCTTCCTGCAAAAAGTCGGTGATTACACCAAAGACGCGGTCAGCGCTGCCAAATACATCACCCAGGGTCTCGGTGTCACCTTCGACCACCTGCGCCGCCGCCCGGTCACGATCCAATATCCCTATGAGAAGCTGATCCCCTCAGAGCGCTACCGTGGCCGGATTCACTATGAGTTCGACAAGTGTATTGCCTGTGAAGTTTGCGTCAGAGTTTGTCCCATCAACTTGCCCGTAGTGGATTGGGTGATGAATAAAAACACGAAGAAAAAAGAATTGCGAAACTATTCTATTGATTTCGGGGTTTGTATTTTTTGTGGCAACTGTGTTGAGTATTGTCCCACCAACTGCCTGTCGATGACTGAAGAATATGAATTGGCCGCTTTTGATCGCCACAGCCTTAATTATGACAACATCGCTCTTGGCAGGCTCCCCACCAGTGTGACGACAGATCCCTCCGTCTTTCCCCTTCGCGAACTCGCCTATCTTCCCAAGGGAGTTGTCGAACCTCACGGTGTACCTGCCACCAGTTCACGGGCAGGCAAGCTGCCTTCTGAAATTCTCGCTGAGGCCAACGCCGCCGGTGGGTCCAGTGCTAAGGAGCAAACGCCATGACCATCGCCTCCACAACTGAGCAAATCTGCTTTGTCCTGCTCGCGGCCACCCTGGTGCTGGGTTCCTTGGGTGTCGTGCTTCTGGAAAACATCGTCTACTCCGCCTTTTTGTTGGGTGGTGTGTTTCTTTCAGTGGCAGGTCTCTACCTTCTGCTGAATGCCAGTTTCGTGGCTGCGGCCCAAGTGTTGGTCTACGTGGGTGCGGTCAACGTCCTGAT
>JBIIJA010000035.1:0-10527 GCA_044234195.1 Cyanobium sp.
CACATCCTCCAAAGTGGTGCGATTCACCGGTAGAGGGGTGGTGCGGCCATCGGCCAGAAGGGCCCGAACCCGGTGCTCGTAGGGCACCCACTCGGTAAAACGGCTCAGCCAGCGGATGGCCACCGAATCCCTCTCGCCGTGGAGCAAGTGGGGCCCATAGAGGTGGATGCGCTCCCCATGGCTGTTCACCGCATCGTGGGCGTTGCCACCAATGTGGGGCCTCCGGTCGATCACGTGCACCGCAATGCCCGCCTCGGCGCATTCCCTGGCTACCACAGCTCCGGCAAAGCCTGCGCCCACCACGAGCACCCGCAGGTTAGTCACCAGATCTGGACAAAGTCTGGGGATTTTAGGGGCATGCCACGCCTCGATCTGCTCCTCAGGATTCAGCTTGGGTGTCGGTCCAGCCCACTAGCCATCCCGCCCAGCAGAGAGGCCCCCATCAGCCAGATGGGGTCAGCAATTGGTCGGCCACCATCGAGGACGTGCGCAGGATCCCAGCCCCAAAGGTGGCCCCGATGGAGCCAGGTGCCTCTTGTGGGTTCACGGCCCGCGGCGGCTTAGCCGCCGAAGTGGCGCACCACGGCCTCGGCAAACCCGGAGCAGCTCACCGGTTCCACCCGGGGTTCCATCAGGCGGGCGAGGTCGTAGGTGACCTCTTTGTTCGCGATCGCTGCGCTCAGCCCGGAGGTGATCAGGTCGGCAGCCTCTTGCCAACCCATGTATTCCAGCATCATCACGCCGGAGAGAATCACCGATCCCGGATTGATGCGATCCAGTCCCGCGTGCTTGGGCGCGGTGCCATGGGTGGCCTCGAAGATGGCGGCCGTATCGCCGATGTTGGCCCCTGGGGCCATGCCCAAGCCCCCCACCACGGCGGCGGCGGCATCGCTCACGTAGTCGCCGTTGAGATTGAGAGTGGCGAGCACGGAGTATTCCTGGGGCCGGGTTTGAATTTGCTGAAAGATGCTGTCGGCAATGCGGTCGTCGACCATCACCATTTGCTTCCAGCGTCCTTCACCATGGCTGCTGCCAATGGCATCGAGCACGTCTTTGACCTCATTGCAGATGACTGCCTGTTTTTCGGGGGTGAGGGCGTCGTAACCGGGCTCAATCAGGCGAGCATTGGCCTCCAGGCTGAGGCCAGGATTGGTGGCCACATTGTCGAGAATCCAGCTCTCCCTCTCGGTGACGCAGACCTCGCGAAACTCAGTGGTGGCCAATTCGTAGCCCCAGTCGCGGAAGGCCCCTTCCGTGAACTTCATGATGTTTCCCTTGTGCACCAGGGTGACGTGCCGCTTGTCGCCCTCCAGACGCAGGGCGTGTTGGATCGCCTTGCGAATGTGCCGCTGGCTGCCAAATTTGCTCACCGGTTTGATGCCAATGCCCGCCCCTTCAGGAATGCGTCGTTTGCCGAGCATGCCGTTGGCCGGGATCACCACCTCGTTGAGGTGGTGGATCAGCTCGATGCACACGGGATCATCGGCGGCCCATTCGATGCCCATGTAGATGTCTTCCGTGTTTTCCCGGTAGACGATCACATCCAGATCCTGGGGCCGCTTGTGGGGGCTGGGGGTGCCTTCGTAATAACGGCAAGGGCGCACGCAGCAATAGAGGTCGAAGATTTGCCGCAGGGCCACGTTGAGGGAGCGAATGCCGCCGCCGATCGGGGTGGTGAGGGGCCCCTTGATGGCCACGCCATAGGTGCGAATGGCCGTCAGGGTGTCTTCCGGCAGGTATTGATAGGTGCCATAAAGCTCACAGGCCTCATCGCCGGCATACACCTTGAACCACTCGATCCGGCGTGTTCCGCCGTAGGCCTTGGCCACAGCTGCATCCAGCACCCGCTGGGTGGCGGGCCAAATGTCCACACCAGTGCCATCGCCACGGATGAAAGGAATGATGGGATCGTCGGGGACGATGGGCTGACCGCCCTCAAAGCGGATCGCTGTGCCGCTGCTGGGGGTGGAGAGCTTCTCGTAAGTGGCCATGCGGCTAGCGGACAATCCCAGTTAGACTATGCCTGCAGGGGTGAAAGGAAAGGTTTGCTCAGATCAGCGCCGGGGGACCCCTGTGTGCTCTGACTTGGTGGGCGTGCACACACCGTCTGCTGCGCCATGGGATCGAAATCTGCAGGATGGAAGCCATGAATGCATCCGAACAGGCGCGGAGTGTGGAATTGGCCCAGGCCATCGCTTCGGTGGTGAGCCTGTTTCGTAGCTCCTTCCCCGATGCTCGCGCCAACCTCACTCCCTGGCGGGATGACCCCCTCACCCGACGCTTTGCGGAGCGGGAAAGCCTGGATCTCTCCTTCCATTTTCCGGGTTGGAGCCCACGGATGGAATGTCGCTCGCTTCTGGTGCAGTTGCAGCTGGAGCATCCCCCGCGGGGAGCGGAGGATGGCCGGCCTCGGCTGCTGGGGGTGTTGTTGCGGGGGCTGACCTACGAGTCGGAACGCTGGCGGCTGGCCACGCTGGGCGACTGGCAGCCCTCGGGAACCCACCTGCCTTCGCCGGCCGTGGTGGCCAACCTGCAGCAGCTCTGCCGTGAACTCTTTGCCCTCTTCGATCGGCAGACCTACGGCGCAGAATCCGGCGAGCAGGCGGCCTGAGTCCGTAATCCTTCGCAACCTTTGAGGAACCACGCGGCGGGGGCCACTACGGTTGACGGACTGATTTTTGCCTTGTTGATCCAATGGCTGTCGCCCTGGCTTCCCAATTGCGTGAGGGGACGAAGAAAGCGCACACCATGGCGGAAAACACTGGGTTTGTGAGTTGCTTCCTGAAGGGCGTGGTGGATAAGTCCAGCTATCGCACCCTGGTGGCCGACCTCTGGCATGTCTATAGCGCCATGGAGGACGAAATTGGCTGTCTTGGCGACCATCCCGTCGTAGGGCCGATCGCCTTTCCCCAGCTCAACCGCCGGGAGGCCCTTGAGCAAGACCTGGCCTATTACTACGGTTCAGACTGGCGCCAGCAGGCCAAGCCCACCCCTGGTGCCCAGGCCTACGTGGCCCGCATTCGCCAGGTGGCAAAGGAGTCTCCCGAGCTGCTGGTGGGGCACCACTACACGCGCTACATCGGCGATCTCTCCGGCGGGCAGGTCCTGAAAACCATTGCCCGCAAGGCCATGAATCTTGGAGAGCACGACGGGCTGCGGTTCTACGAATTCGCCGCGATTGACGACGAGAAGGCCTTCAAGGCCAACTACCGGGACATCCTCGACAAGCTGCCGATCGATCAGGCCACCGCCGATCGCATCGTGGCCGAGGCCAACCAGGCCTTCCACCACAACATGAAGATGTTCCAGGAACTGGAGGGCAATCTGGTGGCGGCCATCGGCAAAGTGCTGTTTGGCTTCCTCACCCGTCGTCAGCGCGCGGGCAGCACCGAAGCCGTCGTCGCCTGAGGCCACCCCTGCCCCCTTTGAGCCAGACTCAGCCGGTTTGCGCCACGCCACGCCGGCGTTTTCCCCCCTGAGCGTTCCGTGCCTGAGCCCCGTTCGCTTCCTGGTGCCCGGCACCACAGGCCGATTTCGCTGCGGGGGCCTTCTGGTGGAACTACAAACCGCTGGCTTGGTGGGCTCTCTGCGCTCCACCGAGCTGGTGACCTATCGCCAGAGGGAGGTGGACCATCCCTTCCTGGCAGACCTGCTGGAGCAGGAGAGATCCCCCGGCGTGGCTCTTTGGGTGGTGAGCTGGGGCTTTGATGTGCCCGCCCTGCTGCGGCGGTTGCAGGGGCGCCCGGTGGCCTATCACGCCCACAGCAGTGGCTATGGCTTCGGCCTGCCCCCGGGGGTGCCCGTGCTGGCCGTGAGCCGCAACACTCTGGCCTACTGGGGGGAGAAGGCCAGCCGCCAGCCCCTGTTCCTGGTGCCAAATGCGCTGCAGCCGAAGTGGCTGGAGCGGGGGGAGCGCAACCCGCTCGGCCGGCGGCCCATCGATGTGTTGGTGCAGCGCCGCAAGACCAGCCGCTATGTGCTGGAGGAGCTGGTGCCTGAGCTGCGCGGCGCCGGCTTGACGGTGGAGCTCCAGAGTGGCTGGGTGGATGATCTGGTGGATCTCTTCAACAGCGCCACGGTGGTGGTTTACGACTCCGCCGATTACTGGCGGGGGCGGGGCGTGAGCGAGGGGTTTGGCTTGCCGCCCTTGGAGGCCTTGGCCTGCGGCTGCGTGGTGTTCAGCAGCTTGAACCATGCCCTGGCCGATACCCTCGATCCCGGGTTGGTGGGCCATCAGATCGGTTTCGGCAGCCTGGCTGCCGATGTGGAGCGCATCGTGGCCGCCGTGCGGGATCCTTCCGCCTGGCATGCCGATCCCAACCGTTTGCGTGCCCTGTTTCAGGAGTGCTCGGAGCCCGTGCTCCTGGAACGCTGGCGCCACGCCCTAGGGGGGATCGATGCCCATTGGCATCGTGCCCTGGCTGGCGGGGGTGAGCCCCTGCAGGCCCTCCCCACTTGGCGTCTGCGTTGGGCACAGCGGCTTGGCCGCCTGCAGAGTTGGTGGGCGCGGGGAAGCCAGGGGTGAGCCTCGAGCAGGCCGGCCTGGTGCATGGCATCCTGATTCCCAGTACCTTCGGCCGGTGGATCCGCCCATCCGCTCGCCCCTTCACCCTGTTTCTCTCTGTTGATGTCTGCCGCCCCCCTGACCCTGATCGCTGGTCCCTGCGTGATCGAAAGCCCGGAGCTGGTGTTGGAGGTGGCGTCCAGCCTGAAGGACATTGCCGAACGCTTGGGGATCGAGGTGATCTTCAAGGCCAGCTTTGACAAAGCCAATCGCAGCTCTGGCTCCTCCTTCCGCGGCCCTGGGATCGAGGAAGGGCTGGAGGTGCTCGCCGAGGTGAAGCGGCGAACGGGCTTGCGCCTGCTCACCGACATCCACGAGAGCTACCAGCCAGCGATGGTGGCCCCGGTGGTGGACGTGTTGCAGATCCCCGCTTTTCTTTGCCGGCAGACGGATCTTCTCCTGGCCGCGGCGGCGGCTGTTCGGGGCACGGACCGGGTGATCAACGTGAAGAAGGGCCAGTTTCTGGCTCCCTGGGACATGGCCCAGGTGGTGAGCAAGTTGCGGGAGGCCGGCGTGGATCACCTCTGGCTGACGGAACGCGGCACCAGCTTTGGCTACAACACCCTGGTGGTGGATTACCGCAGCCTGCCCCAGCTCAAAGCCCTGGGGTGTCCCGTGATTTTTGATGCCACCCACTCGGTGCAACAGCCTGGGGGTCGGGGCACCACCACCGGGGGACAACGGGAGTTTGTGGCCCCCCTGGCTCGGGCCGCCGTGGCCGTGGGGGTGGATGGATTGTTCATGGAGGTGCATCCCGATCCGGATCGGGCCCTCAGCGATGGCCCCAACATGGTGCCGTTGCATCGCCTGGAACCCCTCCTGGAACAGCTGTTGGCCATTCGGGCCCCCTTGGTCGAGAACGAAGAGGCGGTGAGCCACCTCTAGGCCTGCCCATGCTTTCCATGCTCTATCGACGCTGGCGCCACCAGCTGGCCTACTGGCGTTGGCGGGGACAGCTGCGGCACCTGCGGTTGCTGGTGTTGGACGTGGATGGGGTTCTCACCGATGGTGGCCTCTGGACGACCGAAAGCGGGGAAGTGCTCAAGCGCTTTGATGTGCGCGATGGCCTTGGCTTGCGCCTCCTGCAGCAGGCGGGTCTGGAGGTGGCCTGGCTCAGCGGCGGCAAGAGCGGGGCCACCGAGCAGCGGGCCCGTTACCTGGGCATCCACCATGTGCTCACCGGGGTGCGGGATAAGCCCGCTGCCCTGCGTTCCCTACAGGCCCAGCTGGGGGTCAAGAGGGAGGAGAGTGCTTTTGTGGGCGACGATCTCAACGATTTGGCTGTGCGGCCCGCCATTGGTTTGCTGGTGTGCACCGCCGATGCGGTGGGGCCCCTGCGCCAGCGGGCGGACTGGGTGCTGGACCGCAAGGGCGGAGATGGGGCGGTGCGGCGCCTTGCCGAAGAGATTTTGCGGGCGCGGGGGGAGTGGGCCCAGCTGGCGGGCGAGGGTTGGCGGGATCGCAACGATTGAGGCAGGGCGCAGCCTCAGCCAAAGGTGACCTTCGGAGCCATCCATCGGGCGAGGTGTCGCGCGAGCCAGCGGACCGCCTCCAACACCAGCACACTGAGGCACACCAGGGCGAGGGGGATGAGGGGCTCGGAGTAGCGCGCGATGAAGTGGGTGAACAATCCGTAAAACAGGAAATAGCCCGCCCCCATGAAGGAGATCAACAGCCACTCCGGTCGGCGCCCCAGAGCCCCCAACAGGGGCATCAGCACCAGGGCGGCCATGGCGAAACCATTGGCAAGCACGCCAAACCAGGTCTGTTGATTTTCAAAGGACCACATCCCTCTCCAAGACAGGGGGAGGCTCACCAGCAGATGCTGGAGTGGGGCGGAACGGATGCGTTTCAACGCCGCGGCTTGCAGCAAATCTTCGCTGCTGGAGTCTTTCCCCAGACGCTCTGCTTCGTGCCGGATTTGGGTGGGCAGACCCCGTTTTCCTTGCTGGTAAAAACTGCGGAGACTGGCGAATTGGCCCGCCTCAATGGCCTTCTCATCGCAGGGCAGGTCGCGCTGCAGGCGCTCCAGGGATCCGCCACACTCGAGTTGCGCTTTAGAAAAGCCAAGGCGGGCTTCAAAAACATCTTTTTGCATCCTCTCCGGGGCATAGGCATAAAAGGCACCCCAAAATTCTTGGGTTGACATCGTGTCATAAGCTGATCGAATCAGGAGAACAATGCCTCCCCCTTTGGCAATGGAAGGTTTGCCAAATTCCATCGCATTACGGGCGACCCAGGGAAGAACGGTGAGCCCAAATCCAAGGGAGAAACAGAGGGTTAAGGCCACGGCCCGACGTTTGTTGTGGTGAAGCAGCCAGGCAAGAAGGGGCAAAAGAAGTAGGACGAGATAGCTGCCAGAGGCCTTGGTGAGCACCAGGCTTCCCAAGACGCCACCAGCGATTACCGCCATCCTTCGACTCTGCTGCTGCCAGAGGAGAAGGAGGGTGAGGGCAGAGAGTACGAAGAGGAAACTTGCGACTAACTCCGTATTCAGCGTTCCCAGCTCAGCCCTGGCAAAAGCGGTGTAGCTATAGTAAATTACAACTGCGGCGATGATCTGGGCCAACCAGCCAGGGCGAATCAAGCGCACACAGAGGCCCCACAGAGAGGCAAAGAGTCCTGCCGCATAGAAGAGATTCACGCCCATGCTTTTCTTCAGAAGAGCGGGGGAGGCAATGAGATCTGCAAAGCGAATGCTCTCGGAGCCGCTGAAAAACAGCTTCAGATGGGTCGCTAATAGCCAATTTGGAAAAGGCTCCCGGCGAAAACCTGGACGCACCGGATCCATGGCCTCTCCATAGATCCCCTGTTGCCAGAGATTCATTGCGCTGCGCAAATTCTGTGCCGCATCGTCACCGATCGATTTCACCTCCAATTCTTGCCATCCCTGCCAGAGAAGAAGCAGGCTGGCAACCAGGATGACGACGCCAAGAAAGGAGAAGGGATGATGGGCTAATCTTCCGATCTTCAGATGCGAATCTCGGATGCGCATTTCTAGTGCCTATGGCCAGGAAATGTTACACGACTTGATCGCTGCTCTAGAGCGGCTGCTCTGCTGGGCTGGTCTGGGGGTGGATGTGATTGAATTGTGCTTGCTTCTCTCTCAACACAGAGGTTGTCCCTTTGATGCGAGCCAGCATCGTCATACCTTGTTTCAATGAGCGCGAATCAATAGGGCCTACGGTTTCGGCAATTCTGCACCAACTGAACCGAGAACAGCTTTCAGACGTGGAGGTGATTATTGTCAATGACGGTTCATCTGATGGATCGGCTCAGGTGCTGGACACCCTCTCTGATGAGAATCGGGAGGGCAGGCTCCGCATCATTCACCATCGTCGCAATCTTGGCTATGGAGCTGCACTAAAAAGCGGCATTATGCGTTCACAGGCAACATATATTTGCATCACGGATGCGGATGGCACTTATCCGAATGAACGCATTCCTGAATTTCTTGCATTGCTGCCACAGCATGACATGGTCGTGGGTGCAAGAATTGGGGAGGACGTGACTTATTCCAAAGTTCGCTCCATTCCCAAGCTCTTCCTTGTCCCTTGGGTGTCTTTTCTGTGTGGCGGGAATGTTCCTGATATGAACTCAGGTCTGCGCGCATTTCGTCGTGAGATTGCCCTTAAATTTCTGAACCTACTGCCTGATGGTTTTAGTTTTACGACGACCATCACGATCTGCTTTATGAGAAATCGCTACGATGTAAAATTTATTCCAATTAGCTACACAAAACGCATTGGCAAAAGCCATATTAAGCCCATTAAGGATACCCTGAGATTTGTTCAATTAATTGGTCGAACTGGCATGTATTTTGCGCCAATGCGATTGTTGGCTCCCGTTGTTCTATTGCTGACGGCTTGTTTCGTCGTCAGCGCAGCCTATGACGCTCTGGTGCTTCGTAATCTGACGGATAAAACAATTCTATTTGCGATCTCCAGCCTAAATGTGTTTATCTTTGCCATGCTCGCGGATATGATCGATAAGCGAACGAGTCCCTGATGCGTCTCTGCGGGACTCCTCTGTGAGACTTCGTGATTCCCGACATGGTTGTTGACATGCGTGTGGCTGCCTCTCGTCAAGGATTTCCCGCCGGGCTTGAGCGATGGTTGCCCATGGATGCTCTGCTCCCCCTCGTCATCTGCCTGCATGCCTACAAAGACACCAGGAAGCTGGCCATGGGTCTTCTTGTGATTTGGCTGGCTTGGCGCTTGCTCATTCCCCTGGTTGCAACGTATCGGGCGAGTGATCGAAGCGGGCCTGTGCTGCCCCATGTCACCCTGTTTCTCGCCCTCTTATTGGTGAACGCCAGGCTGATTTCCTTGCGGGAGGATGTGGCGGGCCCTTCCCAGTTTCTGCTGATTGCCCTTGGGTTGGTCATAGGCACCACTCTCAGCAATCAGGGCTGGCAATCCATCCTGGCTTGGCTGGGTTTTTCCACCATTCCCCTGGGCGCCCTCTTCCTGTGGCATGGAGCGACATCCAGCTCCCCCTTTTCCCTGAGCGCGATTGAGACGATCTACAACACGCTCCTGGCGGGCCATGGGGGAATCAGCCGTTTTGCCACGCTGGTGATGCTGCTCACCCTCTGCGCCTGGTATGGGCTGCTCATGCGCTCTGGCCCACGCTGGAAGTGGTTGGGTGTGGTGGCGGTGATCAGTGGTGCCCTCCTCTGTTTGGGCAGTGGATCACGGGTGGCCCAAGCGGGCGTGCCCCTGGCAGTGGTGGCATCTTGGGCGATGCTTCGACTGAAGGGGCGATCCAGGCGATTGCAGCGACGCGTGCTCCTCACGGTGTTCGGAATCCCCTTGGCGTTGGCGTTGTGGTGGTTTGGGGTGGGTCCAGAAGCGGCCATCAATCGCCTTTCGGATTTCAGGCGGATGGAAGCCGCCCGCTGCTGGCTGGCGCTCATGTTGTCCGGCCGCAATCGCTTCATCTTTGGTGTGGGTTACGGCAGCGAAACACCCAATCAGTTTTGCCGCCACATCCCTGATTTCAGGGGCGAGCTGGGAACGATTGGCCATGCCCACAACACCTTTGCCCAGATGGCTGGGCAGCACGGCATCCTGGGGATCTTGGCCCTATTGCTCGTTGTGTTGTTGGTGGTGTTGGGCCTGCGTCGGCAGCTCTCTGGGGTGCAGGGCAGGTTGCCGCTCGGGCCCAGCGGCACGACCTGGGCAGAGGTGAGCCTGGGGCTCAATCTTGCCCTGGCGTTCAATGCCCTGGCGACCACCATTCACATCAGCAATCAGGTGAATCAGGTGTTGATTGGCCTTCTGGCGGCCACAGCCCTTACGGTCAGCTCTTCTGATGCCGCAGTTCCCGATCTCGACGCTCCTTCGCCACTGTCCCGAGGAGGCCCCCCACCTGTTCCAGGTGGTGTTGCACCGTGAACTGACCGAGGGCCCGGGTTCTGGCTGCGGTGCCAAGGCGCCCCGCCAGCTCGGGATCCAGGGCCAAATGGGCCATGGCTTTGGCCATCCCCTCCACATCACCTTCCTCGACCAGGAACCCTGTGGCGCCCTCCACCACCACCTCCGGGATTCCCCCGTGGCGGGTGGCCACCACAGCTAGCCCACTGAGTTGGGCTTCCATCACCGAGACCGGTGATCCCTCGCTATCCCCGTCCGGGGCCACCAGGGAGTGCTGCACAAAGCCCCGCGCCCCCTTCAGCAGTTGGGCCACCTCCTGATGAGAGCGAACGCCCGCCAGGGTGACCGACTCGGCCAGGCCCAGAGCGCCGACCAGCTCTTTGGCTTCGCCCAACAGCGGGCCCTCACCCACCATCACGAGCCGAGCCTGGCCACGTATGGGATCAGGCAGCTGGTGGAGCATGCGGCCAAAGGCTTCGATGGTGAGCAGGGGCCCCTTCTTCGCCACGAAGCGACCCACGGCAACAAAAGCCGGTGGTGCGCTGGCGGGGGAGGCGCCAGCGCCGAAGAGCTGCTCATCCGCCC
>JBIIJA010000396.1:0-2638 GCA_044234195.1 Cyanobium sp.
CTCGGCCACCAGGAGCCTTAGCAGGTTGGGCCGATCCAGGGTGCGGCTCCCCAGGCCCACTCCCAACGCCTGGGGCACCAGCGACGGTGGGGGGCCAAAACAGGTGGCCCAGCAAGCCATCAAGGCCAGCCCCGTGGGGGTGGTGAGCTCGGCGGGGGGGAAGCTGGCGCTGCTGGCCAGGGGCAGCTTGAGCTGGCGCGCCATCTCCAGCACCGCAGGGGCCGGCAGGGGCAACAGGCCATGGGCGGTGCGCACCGTGCCGTGCCCGGCGGGGGGGATGGCGCAGATCACGGTCTCGGGCTCCAGGTGCAACAACCCCGCGCACACGCCCACCACGTCCACCAAGGCATCAATGGCGCCCACCTCATGGAAGTGCACGGCCTCCGGAGCATGGCCATGGACGGCCGCCTCCGCCTCCGCCAGCCGTTGAAACACTCCCAACACCCGCTGCCTGAGGGCTTCAGGCCAGGGGGCTTGCAGAATCTGCTGGCGCAGGGGCCCCCAGGGGCGGTGGTGGGGTTGGGCCTCCAGGGCCGTGACACCCAGGTGGAGGCCCCTCAGCCCGGCGCTGTGTTGCTCGTGAATCTCCAGCCGGTAAAGACCCTCCAGCCCGAGGGCCGCCAGGGGCCGATGGATCACCGTCTCCGGCACCCCCAGATCCAACAGGGCGGCGAGCAGCATGTTGCCCGCTAGCCCAGTGGGGCAGTCGATCACCACCAAGCTCATGGTCTGGCCAGCGAGCGGCCCAACCGGGGAGCACTTTGGGCCAGGTGATCGGCCCGCTCTTCCAGCTCCTGCTGGCGGCTCTTGAGCCACGTTTTCACCTCCCGGCGGGCCTGGCGCTGTTCCCTCTGGGCCGTCACCACGTCGAGGCCCGAGAGGCCCCAGAGCCGGCCCAGCTGGGCCCGATCATCCGCCCCGCCCACACTAGTTCCATAGATCAATTCCTCCGCCACCATGCCCGCCAACAGCACCCGGCTCCAGCGGCGCAAGTCGGCAAGGGGCATCTTGGCGCTGCTGGGGAGTTCGAATTCCGTGCTGCCGCCCCCATTCACGCCGGCCTGCAGGGCCGCCCAACTGCCCACCAGCACCCTCCGCACGGGCACCGCCTCCGCCTGGGCCACCAGGTTGTGGGCGGCCTCATGGATGGCGATGCGCCGCAGGCGGGCCAGTCCCCCAGGCAGGGCTTCAGCCACCACATGCCCCCCCCGCCCCCCGAGGAACGCCGCATCTGCCGTGAGGGCCGCCAGGGTGAGGCCGGCCGCCAGGGTGGTGACCCAAGGGGACAGCCCCACGGCGGGCCCCGCTACCGCGGCCACGCTCACCCCAAACACCGCCATTCCAGCGGTGAGGGTTCCCCGATCCCCTGGCATGGCCATGGCTTAGGGGCGGGGGCGGCTGACGGCCCGGCCGTGGCTGCGGGGCCCTGTAGGCCCCGATCCAACGGGGCCCGGCGGCCCCGAACGGAACTCTGGCCTGGCCCCCCGGCTCTCGCCACCACCCCGGCGGGCCTTGCCGCCCCGATTGCCCCGCTGGGGCAGCTCGGCGATCACCTCGTAGCGATCCACGCAGATCATTTGGCCCTGGCGCCGTCCTTCGATGGCCACGAAATGGCGCAGGTGCTCCAGGGGAATGGTGCCGCTGAGGTTCAGCTTGAAGGGGGTGGGTCGGGTGCCGTCGGCCCGGGGCAACTGGCGCACCTTCACCACCACATCTCCACTTTCGGGACGGGTGAAGATCAGTTCGCCACGCACGGAAAAATAGTCATCCCCTTCCGGCAGGGTGTCGGGGAGGGCGACTTCGCCGCCCTCTTCCATGCGGGAGAGGGTGCTGGGTTCCCACACCCCCATCAGCTGCAGGTGCAGGGTCTTGTCATCGCGGCTGCGGGGGTACACCACCCAGAGATGGGGCTGGCTGATGTCCAGATGGCGCCGCATCAGGGTGAGCAGCCGGCCCAACACCACGGCTTCGAGGCTGGTGCCATCGCTGGTGATGAGCTTGCCGCGGGTGGGCAGGTCCTTGTCTTGCGGTTCGAACACGCCTCGCACCAGCCCGATGGCCCGGTATTGCTGGGGTTCGCTGACCGGTGGAATCGGGTGGGGACGCATGGGGTGGAGGGCAGCCTGGAGCGCAGGGCAGTCGCAGGCCAGAGTATGGGCGCAAACGGTAGTCTCCCCGCAGGCTTTCAGCCACCTTTTTTCGTGCTCGCATGCCGACGCTCTCCCTTCGCCCGGCCTGGCTTCGCACCCTGCTCCCGGCGCTGGCGGTGGTGGCCCTCTCCGTGGCAGCGGGCTGGTGGCTGGGCCAGCGCCAGTTGCCCAAGCCCCCGCCGGTGGATCCCCGGCGGGCAGCGTTGACGCAGGAGGCGGCCCTGCTCCAAAAGCGGATCGACACGCTCCAAGCCACACCCCAAGATCGCCAGCGGCTGCTGGAGCTCCTGGTGGGCCTGGAGCGCAAGCCGGAGGCCATGGCCCTGTTGGAAAAGTTGGCCGATCAGGAGCCCCAGCAGTGGAGCCTGCGGCTGATGCTGGCTGAGCTGCGGCGGGATCAGGGGGATCGGCGGGGGGCGGAGCGGGAATTGCGGCAGATCCTCACGCAACGGCCGGGCCAGATCGAAGCACTGCAGCTGATGGCCCTG
>JBIIJA010000397.1:0-2637 GCA_044234195.1 Cyanobium sp.
AATCGCAGCTACAAATCCGCGTTGCGCACCCTGATGAAGCGCTGCTTCATGGCCTGCAGCAGCTACGGACAGGAGCCTGGTGCCGCCTCGCGGGAGGCGGTGGAGACGAGCCTGAATGCGGCCTTCAGCAAGATCGATAAGGCGGTGAAGGTGGGGGTGTTGCACAGAAATTGCGGTGCCAACAAAAAATCCCGGCTGAGCGCCGCGGTGAAGAAGGCCCTGGAGCCTGCCGCCGGCTCCCTGGCGAGCACCTGAGGCTTCCGGAGCTGTTGATGACCACCACTGCCACGACGGCCAGGCTGGTGGATAGCCACTGCCATCTTGTGTTTCGGCAATTTGACAGTGATTTGGAGGAGGTGGTGGCCCGCTGGCGTCACGCTGGGGTGGTTGCCCTTGTCCATGCTTGCGTGGAGCCCTCTGAGATACCGGCAATCCGGCAGTTGGCTGACCAAGTGCCAGAGCTTCGTTATGCCGTGGGCGTCCACCCTCTCGATACGGGCAAATGGGCGCCCAACACCGAAGCGGAGTTGCGGGAGGCGGCCCTTGCCGATCCCCGGGTCGTGGCCGTGGGCGAATTGGGCCTGGATCTTTACCGGGAGCAGAATTTGGACCAGCAGCTGGCGGTCTTGCTGCCCCAGCTCGATCTGGCTTGGGAGCTTCGCCTCCCCGTGATCGTCCATTGCCGTGAGGCTGCTGCCCCCATGCTGGAGGTGTTCCGCCAGAGGCACGAGCAGGGGATCTGCCCCCCCGGGGTGATGCACTGCTGGGGCGGCACTCCTGAGGAAATGGAGGCGTTCCTTGCCCTTGGCTTTTACATCAGCTTCAGCGGCACGGTCACCTTCAACAAGGCGGAGGCGATCCAAGCTTGTGCCCAGAGGGTGCCCGAGGATCGTTACCTGGTGGAAACCGATTGCCCTTTCCTTTCCCCAGCCCCTCGCCGGGGCAAGCGCAATGAACCGGCCAATGTGGCTGCCGTGGCAGCGAAAGTGGCTGAACTGCGGGGCGAATCGCTGGAGGGGGTGGCCTTTACCAGCACAGCCAACGCTTGCAGACTTTTTGGCTTGGACCTTCACACCGTATGATGTTCTATTGGCCCAGCGGCGGCAGCGCCCCTTCTCCTCGGTGTTGGCTTCCTTGGTGATCCCTCCTACGGCGATGGCTTCCACGATTGGCCAGGCGTCCTTGCCTGAAGTCCTCTGTTTGCGGGGGGCGTCTCCCTGAGGTCGCCCCCACCAACTCCGTTTCCGGTCCCCTGGGGCAGCCCATCCTCAGATCGACCTCTCCCAGCCTCTCTTCTCTTCCCGTCCTCCTGTCTGCAGGTTTCCGCATGAGCAGCGCGATCCAGGTCGCCAAGACCGTGACTTACCTCCCTGATCTTGTGGAGGTTCAGCGGGCGAGTTTCAAGTGGTTTCTGGAAAAGGGACTGATCGAAGAGCTCGATAGCTTTTCCCCGATCACGGACTACACCGGCAAGCTTGAGCTTCATTTTATCGGGGATGAATACCGGCTCAAGCGTCCCCGTCACGATGTCGAGGAGGCCAAGCGTCGGGATGCGACGTTTGCCTCCCAGATGTACGTCACCTGTCGTTTGGTGAACAAGGAAACTGGGGAAATCAAAGAACAGGAGGTCTTTATCGGTGAATTGCCGTTGATGACGGAACGTGGCACGTTCATCATCAACGGCGCGGAGCGAGTGATTGTTAATCAAATTGTGCGTTCTCCTGGTGTGTATTTCAAGGATGAACAGGATAAAAACGGCCGGAAGACATTTAATGCCAGCCTGATCCCCAACCGCGGAGCCTGGCTAAAATTTGAAACTGATAAGAACGATTTGCTTCATGTCAGAGTTGATAAAACCCGCAAGATTAATGCCCATGTATTGATGCGCGCCATCGGGCTTTCTGATAATGATGTTCTCGATAAACTGAGGCACCCTGAATATTATCAAAAGTCTATTGGTGCTGCCAACGACGAGGGTATTTCTTCGGAAGATCAGGCCCTGCTGGAGCTGTATAAAAAACTTCGCCCAGGTGAGCCGCCCTCGGTCAGCGGTGGGCAACAACTCCTTCACAGCCGATTCTTTGATCCCAAGCGCTACGACCTTGGACGGGTGGGCCGCTACAAAATCAATAAAAAGCTGCGCCTCACCATCCCCGATGCTGTGCGCACCCTCACCCCGGAGGATGTGCTCTCCACCATCGATTACCTGATCAATCTCGAACTGGATGTCGGCGGAGCCAGCCTTGATGACATCGACCATTTGGGCAATCGGCGTGTGCGCTCGGTGGGTGAGTTGCTGCAAAACCAGGTCAGAGTTGGCTTGAACCGACTCGAGCGCATTATCAAGGAACGCATGACCGTTGGGGAGACCGACTCCCTCACCCCTGCTCAGCTGGTGAATCCCAAGCCCCTGGTGGCGGCGATCAAGGAATTTTTTGGATCCAGCCAGCTGAGCCAGTTCATGGATCAAACCAATCCCCTCGCTGAGCTCACCCACAAGCGCAGGATCAGCGCCCTCGGCCCTGGGGGCCTCACCCGCGAGCGAGCTGGCTTTGCCGTGCGCGACATTCATCCCTCACACTACGGCCGAATCTGTCCGATCGAGACGCCTGAAGGTCCCAACGCCGGTTTGATTGG
>JBIIJA010000090.1:0-7579 GCA_044234195.1 Cyanobium sp.
GCGCCACCGGCTGGCTGTGGCTCGATGCCGTCACGGCCATCGGCGTGGGAGCTGCCGTGATCTGGAGCGCCCTGGGGCTGCTGCGTGAGGCGATTGCCCTCAACCTCGATGCCGCACCGCGCCATGTCGATCTGGTCCAGGTGGAGCAGTCGCTGGCCTCGCTGCCTGCCGTGCTGGAGGTGGAGGAGTTGCATGTTTGGAGCCTGAGCACCTCGCGCACGGCGCTCACCGCCCACGTGCTGATCGATCCGGAGCGGCTGGAGTCCGAAGGGCTCAGCCCGGATCAGCTGCTCTCCCAGGCGCGGGCGCGCCTGGCGGAACTCGGGATTCGCAAGAGCACCCTGCAACTCGAGACCGGGGACGGGCGGCTGGTTTCTGGGGGGGGCGAACGCCAGGCTCCCCGCAGCACGATGCCTCAGCCCGATGCGGACAAGGAGGCGCCATGAAGCTGCTGGTGGTGGAAGACGATCCGCCGTTGCAGGCCGCCCTGCTGCGTCTTCTGGCTCAATGGGGCTACGCCACAGAGCTAGCCTCCACCGCTGGACAGGCCCTGGACTGGCTGGAGCAGGAGCTGTTCGATCTGGTGCTGCTTGACCTGGGCCTCCCTGATCGTGATGGCCTCACCCTCTGCCGCCAGCTGCGCCGCCTACCCCGCCATCAGCCCCTGGTGCTGATGCTCACCGCCCGCGACGGCCGGGCTGACAAGGTGCGGGGCTTTGAGGAGGGGGCCGATGATTATGTTGTCAAACCCTTCGACCCAGACCTTCTGCGCGCCAGATTGCGGGCCCTGCTGCGCCGCGCCCACCGGCCCCTACAGAGCGAGCTGGCCTTCGGGCCGCTTCGGCTGGTGGCGGGTCAGACCTGCGCCGACGTGAACGGTGCGTCGTTGGAATTGACGCGCAAGGAGGCCTTGCTGCTGGAGCAGCTGTTGCGGGCCGGGGGCAACAGCCTTAGCAAGGGGGAACTGCTGCACGGCATCGGTGATGGCCGCCGCGAGGTGGGCGAGGACGCCCTGCGCGCCCACATGCGCAACCTGCGCCAAAAGCTGACGGGTGCCGGCTGCCATCCCAACCTGATCGAAACGGTGTACGGCGTTGGCTACAGGCTCAATCCCACGGTTTTCGGCTGATCCATTGCCACCTGATCCGCTGCAGCTCAGGCGCCGCCTGGCCCTGCAGGGGGGAGGCTTTGCGCTGCTGCTGCTGGCGGCGTTCTCCGGCTCGCTCTACTGGGGGATCGCCAGCCAGCGGCAGGAGGATCAGCGCACCGAACTGCGTCAGCTGGCGGGCAGTGCAGCTGCCCAGCTGCCGCTGATCGCCCACGAGACGCGCGAGGCGGAGGGCCGCGCCAAGTTCCGCGCCGGGCCCCGGCTGATCGACTCTCCAGCCCTGCAGCAGCAGCGGCTGCAGTGGTTCGATGCCAGGGGGACCCTGCTCAGCGAGCAGGGCGGTCTGGCCGTGCCTTCCATGCCAGAACGGCCGCGTGGCGCTCTGGCATCCGCCCGCGAGATCAGCGTCCCGCGTCAGGCGCTCTGGCAGCGCTGGCCCGGGGGGATGAGCCTCTGGCAACCGGTCGACAGCCAGGCCGAACGGCTCGGCTATGTGCGGGTGGCCCTCTCCGATCAGGCCGCCCGGGCCGATCTGACCCGGCTCAAGCGCGGGCTGCTGCTGGGCGGTGTCGTCACGGTCCTGGCGGCCTTGCTGGTGGGCCGCCGCATGCTGCGGATGGCCTTCCTCCCCCTGCAGCGTCAGGTGAGCGCCTTGCAACGGTTCACTGCCGACGCCTCGCACGAACTGCGCCACCCGCTCACCGCCCTGCGCACCCAGCTGGCGGCGGTGCCGCCGGAGCTGCGCCGGCAGCCGGCCCTGGCCTGGCGGGAGCTCGACGGCCTCAGCCGCCGCATGGGCGAGCTGCTCGACGATCTGCTGCTGCTCGCCCGTCAGGAGCAGGCCGGCCTGGAGGGGCCGCCGGCCATGGCGGAGCTGCAGGAGTTTGACCTGCTGGAGCTGCTGGAAGACCTGCTCCGCTGTTACGCGCCCCAGGCGTCCGCCCGATCCATCCGTCTCCAGCTCCGTCCAGACCCAGCCACCCACCAGGTTCCGTTCCGCGCTCAGAGCGAGCCGCTGCTGCGGCTGTTCACCAACCTGTTGGTCAATGCCATTCGCCATAGCCCCGAGGGGGGCACGGTGTTCCTAAAGGTGAGCACGGCGGGTCGCCTGATCCGGGTGACGGTGGCGGATCAGGGCCCTGGCATCCCGCTGCAGGACCGCGAGCGGGTGTTCGAGCGCTTCTGGAGCGGCGCCGACCGCGGCGGCCACAGCGGTCTGGGCCTGGCGATCGGCCGCGCCATCGCCCGCCGCCATGGCGGGGACCTGCGCTTGGGGGAGAGCCGGGCGGGTCGTTGCGAGCTGGCGGTGGAGCTGCCGGGGGGCTAACAGCGGCAGAACCTCATGACTTCCTCATGATCCTGGCGGCCCGCCACCGCGGCCGGGACGTGTTCATCGGCGCCTTCGGGGCGCTTACCGCCGTCACCCTGCTCTTGCTGGGCCTGGGTTATGGCCTGCGGGAGCTGCTGCCGGCTTCGGTCGTGCCCTGGCTGGCGGCGGCGCTGTTCCTGGGTTTCGGGGTGAAGCTGCTGGTCGATGCCCAGCGCATGCGTGCCGACGAAGCGGAAGAGGAAGAGCAAGAGGCGGAGCAAACCATCAATGAGGCCGAGAGTCGGCGTCGCCTTGGCACCACCTGGGCGGTGATCTGGGAGGCTTTCGTGCTGGTGTTCCTCGCCGAGCTGGGCGATCGCACCCTGTTCACCACCATCTTTCTGGCCACCGCGCCGGCCTTCACGTTCACCGGGCTGCTGGCCGGCACCCTGCTGGGTCATGCCCTGGTCACCTGGTTGGCGGTGGGCGCCGGCAAGTAGATCGGAGGCCGCATCAGCGAGAAACTGCTCTACCGGCTCAGCGGCGGGCTATTCCTGGTGTTCGGGCTGCTTTCACTCAAACAGGCCCTGGGTTGATTCCTCTCATGGGGCAGGGACAGGCCCCCTTGGCGGTTTTGGCAGGCTCCCCAGGATCTGCAGGCTGCTGCGCCCCAGCTGCTCGCAAAAGGGGTGATCTTCTGGTCCCCCTTCCGCACCCAGCCCACCCACCAGCCGACGCCGGCCCCCGGGGCATTCTGCCAGCCGGTCTTGGCATGGAGGCTCCAGCCTGGGCCTGCCTCCACCCGCGTGATCTCCGCCACCTGCTCTTGGGCCTTGCGGGGGAAGGGGAGGGAGCGGATCCTCAACGGTGGTGCCCAGATCCAGGGGTGGAGCTGCGGTGCGGTTCAACAGCAGGGCATGGCCTGATGCCGCAGCGGCCGGATCCCACTCACCGCAGGGCTGGGGCAGCGGCGCACCCGCACCCGAACCGTGCAATGGGCTGGCCCCATGTGCTCGATCAGGGCCTCGCGAGCCTCGTGCTGCAGCTCCTCGAGGGTGGGCGCACTGATGCAGATCGGCAGGCTTTCAGCCCGGGCTTCCAGTTGGCCGGGGCGTTCGGTCAGAACGCGGAACACGACCTCTCGCATGTGGGGGTATCTCCTTTTTCCGGCTCCATCTTTGGTCTGCTGAGGCGAGACCGCAGGTGCGGCCGGATACGGGGAACCGCCCCTGCGGGCACATGGCCTGCCGTCCCAAGTGAGCCACCCCCGCCCGCAGGTTCAGTCGCACCGACCTGAGACGATTCGGGAGCAAGAGAATTCCTCTCAGGCAACCCCAAAAACTTGCGTGGTGCACGAACGGAACGTCAAATCGGAACGAACAATGAGTGGCCAGGAGTAGCCTGCAAGGAAGCACTGACGAACTGTTGGATGGACAGGGTGTCCTGGGATATTCCACTGAGAGTGACCCTCACACTTGGCGGCCAACGGACCGACATGGTGTCAACTCATCCCCAAGGCGATGCAAGGTTGCCCGCCGAAGAGCTGGAGCTGAAGCGTCAGGGTCGTGACTATGCGGACCGCAAAGGATATGACCCCGATTTTTTAGGCGTCAGGCTGCCCTTGCCTACCCTGACGGAGGAACAGTTCTTGAATGCAGCCCGTCCAGTTCCGGAACAACCCACGAAGAAAGGGGGCATGTCGGCAGCGGTTTTGAATTATGAGCACTTCTCAATTGTGATGAATTCCAGGCGTCAAATTGCCTTCTACACAGTTGTCAATATTGATGGAGCAACGTCTCTGGAGATCACGAGAGAATCGGATCGCTGGATGTTTGATCCACGCATTGCAGAATCGGAACAAATCGGTGAAGCGCTCTACACAAAGAACAAGTTGGATCGTGGTCATCTCGTGCGTCGGCTGGATCCCGTTTGGGGAGATCCCATCTCAGCGGCCAAGGCCAACGCTGATACGTTTCATTTTACGAATTGTTCTCCGCAGCATGAGAGGTTTAATCAGAACAACGATACCTGGCAGGGAATTGAAGACTTCTTGCTGGATTCTGCTCGGAATAGCCATCAAAAATTGACGGTGTTTACTGGGCCTATCCTGACAGAGTTTGACCCCATCTATCGCGGTGTGAGATTACCGCTGAGCTTTTGGAAAATTGCCGTTGCCAAGAAAAGTGCCCGCAAATTAACAGCCACTGCATTCATCCTTGGGCAGGAAGATTTAATCCATTCAGGGTTGGAGCGTTTTGAGGTTACGACCTATCAGGTGACTGTGGATCAAATACAGAAACGCACAGGACTCGACTTCGCCTATCTTAAGCCTCTGGAAGTTGCCCTTCATCAGGATCTCGCTATTGAGCGCACCCAGGATGGGGCGGAGCAGATCAGATTGACAGGAGTTGATCAGATCATTTTCCAGTAATGCCTGTTGGATGTTGTTCAAACCGCCGGGTGTTGCACTCTGAAATGAAAGCTCATCCCTGGATTCCCACTAAAAAACCCCTGGAAATTCCAGGGGTTTCAAGTTGGCGAATATCAGGTAATCCCGTGGACAAATGGTCCAGGCCCGAGCATGCGCTCCTGAGCTCAGCCCAGACCGATTTGGGAGAGGATGCCTTGGCCGGTGAGCAGTTCGGTGGCGAGGCCGATGACAAAACCCAGCATGGCCAGGCGGCCATTCCAGGTTTCAGCGAACGCAACAAAACCAAAGCGGGGGGTGGAGTCAGCCATGGATGGTTGAGCAATGTTGCAATCATCATAAAGGATTGTGAAGCTCTGGGGGTGGGGTTGACCGAACCTCCAGCCGCCACAGGGCAACTCAGCTGTTGGATCCGGGAGGCAGCCAGTGGTCAGGTGGCGGAGCGGCCGGATGGGGGCCTGTGGCAGCGCAGCTCTGATTAGACAGGGTGTATCGCCGAGGCAGGAAGCGCCCTTGTGGACACCTGCTGATTCATCCGGCGACCGGGCGCCCTGATTGGGCGCCCCCAATTTTCCTCACTTCGGCGCACTGGGCTCCCGCACTTGCTCCATGGATGGACCAAAGGATCGTCCTCCGGCCGCAGGGGCAAAGTGTCCAAGGTCCCCCAGGATGGGGTTGAGCCAGGCTGTGACCACTTCGCCTGGTCTTAAGGCCCGCAAGGGGGACGGTCCCACCAGTCCGGGTGGGCGCTGGCTGGGGAGGGGGTAACGCAGCGCAATCGTTTGGCCTGCCCTGAGTTGTCCGCTGGGCGGTTGGCGCAGCACCTTCAACACCCAGCAGCGTGCCTTCAACTCACCGCCCAGTGGCACCACGCTTTCGATCCTGAGTTGCGTCACCACCTTCGCCTGGCGCTGTTGTTCCCCATAGGCCCACGGCGGAAGCTCAGCCTGGGCTGGGGCGGGCATCACCGCCGCGAGAGCACCTGTCACCAAAAGGCTCGACCAGGGACATTGGGGCATCGCAGGGTTCAAGCACAGGGGTCACTCTGCTCCTGCCCCGCCTCTTGGACGCCTCTCCACCGGCGTTGGCTCTACAAGGCGATTGCGCCCTCAGAGCCCGATCCGCCGCCGCCCCCAAGCCATCCCCACCCCGTAGCCGATCAGAGGCACCAGCAGCCAGGGTTTGATCACCAGCAACAGCAGCCCTACGCCGCCCAGGATCCAGGGTGTGAGCAAGAGGGCGGCCAGGGCCAGCTGGTTGGCCTGAGAGCGTCGGGCCAGGCTCCCGGAGCGCTGCACCAGTCGGGGCACGCCTTGGCCGAGGCCATAGCCCAGCAGGGCAGCGAGAGCTGTCAGGAGCAGGGTGCCCATGGGTGACGACAAGAAAACGGATGGGCCTATCCAATCAGCAGGTCGCCCCCCACTCCCTGCCCCTCAGGCCAGCAGCACCAGGCTGAGGGCCATCACGGCCATGCCCACCATCAAACTGCCCACGGCCAGATGGTGGTCGCCGTAGTCGCGGGCGGCGGGCAGCAGCTCATCCAGGGAGACGTACACCATCACCCCGGCCACGGCCGCAAACACCAAGCCAAACACCAGGGGATTGGGAAAGGAGCGAAACAGCAGATAGCCCAACAGGCCCCCCAGGGGTTCCGCCACACCGGACAGAAACGAGACCCAGAAGGCTGTGCGTCGGCTGCGGGTGGCGAAATACACCGGCGCTGAGACGGCCAGCCCCTCTGGAATGTTGTGGATGGCAATGGCCACGGCGATGCTCACCCCCAACCGCGGATTCGAGAGGGCCCCCAGAAACGTGGCCAATCCCTCAGGGAAGTTGTGGATGGCGATGGCCAGCGCCGCGAAGCGCCCCATGCGCAGCAGGCGGCGGCGACTGGCCGTGGCCTCCGGTCCGTTTGGGTTGCTGTCATGGGCTGGGTTCGGGATTGGCCTTCCAGACGGGCCCGCCTGGCCGAAGGCCTCACCTGGATCGTGCATCGGCAGCCAGCCATCCACCAGGGCCATGGCTGCCATCCCGATGAAAAAAGCCAGCACCGCTGCCCCGTAGCCCCCCCGCGGGCCCAGGAGAGGAGTGAGCACCTGGCGGGCCTTTGGAAGGATCTCCACCAGGGAGACGTACACCATCGCGCCGGCCGAAAAGCCGAGGGAGAGGGTGAGAAAGGTGCGGTTGTTGCGGCCAGATCCCAGGCCGATCAGGCTGCCAATCCCGGTGGAGAGCCCCGCTAGCACCGTGAGGCCCAGGGCCCACTCGCTGTTGCCGGCGGCGATGGGGTTGGGCAACGGGGAACGCGACGATCGGCTGGAATCATCCTCCTGGGTCGTCTGCAGGCTCCCTGGTGAACTGGTTTGGGCCGGCACCTTGGTGAGGGGGTGGCTGGGCCAAGGTGAGCCCCTCTCAACAGCTGATGGCGTTCTGGGCCTGTCCTGCGGCGGCCAGGCCCGCCTCAATGGCCCCCTCGAAATAGCCTGGCCAGCGTTGGGCCGCCTCCGTGCCGGCCCAAATCACTCGGCCGTGGGGCTGCTGCCAGATGGCTCCATAGCCGCTCCAAGCGCCCGGGATCAGAAAGCTGGTGAAGGCCCCCGCGCTCCAGGGATCGACAGTCCAGTTTTCCAAGATCAGTTCGCTAGGGGAGGCGGCCATCGGCCCCCAGTAGGCCGCCAGATCGGCCAGCACGGCTTGCCGTTGCAGCGTGGCATCCTGCTGCTGCCACTGGGCG
>JBIIJA010000369.1:0-2827 GCA_044234195.1 Cyanobium sp.
AGCACTCCCGGCTTGCCCTCGGGGGGAGAGGAGTCGGCCGTGAGCTCCAGCGTGGCCAGATTGCCCACGCCCAGGCCGTTGAGGCCCTCCTGACGCCAAAACGCTTCGGAATAGATCGCCAGCACTTTCACCATGGAGCCCATGGGGGACCGTTGCAGCAACCCCGACCAGGTGGCTGGCAAGGGGGGATCGAAGTGGATGGCGCGGCGCAGGGGCGGCGGAATGGCCACCACCACCGCCTTCCCCTCCAGCGCCTCCCCGGCGCCGGTGTGGATCCGCACCCATGATCCGCTGTCCTCGATGGCCGCCACCGGGGCCCGTCGCTGAATGCAGGGGCCCAGTTCGTCCGCCAGCCGCTGGGCCACCTGGGCCATCCCCCCCTCCACGAGCCAGGCTTCCGGCCCCTCCCGTTGGGGGGCCACGGCCTGGGTCCAGGCCAGGTGGAGCATGGAACTCTCCCAGGGCTCAAAGCCCCCCGATCCCCCCACCCGCGTGAGCCAGCTGAAGGGGTAGCGCGCCAGGGGGCAGGCCCGGCGGCGGCTGAGCCAGGAGGCGATGGTGGTGCGATCCAGCTGCATGGCCCCTGGAGTTGTCCAGGGGGTTGCCGCTGGCACCTGCTCCACCAGATGGTGGAATTCTCTCTGCAGCTGGAGGGTCTGGACGATCTGGTCGGTGGGCAGGGGCAGGGCGTCCGGCCGAAAGAACAGCAGGCTGCTGTTGAAATCAGGCTCTAGGCCCGATCGGTGGGCCACTGCTTGCCAATGGAAGATGCCGTCGCCTTCGTAGAAGGAGGGGTAGCGCTGCAGCTGCAGCTCTTCCACCAGGGCGGTGAGGCGGTGGTGGCTGTGGCCGCCCCACTGCCCCCCCAGGTCGACCTCCCATCCCTGGGCTGTGGTCTGGCTGTGGAGCCGCCCCCCGACCCGCTCCCGGGCCTCGAACACCCGCACGTTCAGCCCAGCCCGGCGCAGTTGACGGGCGCAGATCAGGCCCGAGAGGCCGGCTCCCACCACCACGACGTCGACGGAAGCCATCCTGTTGCTCTGCCCCGACCGAATTGCACGGCCATCTTCCCTGCTGTTAGCCATGGGCACAACACAGAGCAGAGGGCTTGCTAAACCGGTGCGGCATCTCACTCCAGCGCCGTTGTCCCCTCCCCGTGCCCTCGGCCCGGCCAGCACCGGTGCCAGTGCCATCCCCAGCGCCAGCCCGGCCAGCGGCAGCAGCCCCAGACCGGCCAGCCAGGCCAGCCCGGCCAGCGGCCAGGCCAAGGAAGCGGCTGGGCCTGTGATCGCCCTGCAGGGGGTGAGCCGCCGCTACGGCCCCATCGCGGCCCTGCAGGATGTGACGCTGGCCATCGCTGCCGGGGAATTTTTTTCCCTCGTGGGCGCCTCCGGCTGCGGCAAAACCACCACGCTGCGCCTGATTGCCGGCTTTGATCAGCCCCAGGAGGGCCGCATCCTGCTCCAGGGCCTCGACGTCACTGGCGCTCCACCCCATCGCCGGCCGGTGAATTTGGTGTTTCAGAACTACGCCCTGTTCCCCCATCTCACCGTGTGGGACAACGTGGCCTTCGGCCCCCGCTCTCGCCGCCTGGAGGCTGCCGCCATCCGCCAGCTGGTGGGCCAGGCCCTGGAGGTGGTGGGCCTTTCAGAGTTGGCCAGGCGCCTGCCCCACCAGCTCTCGGGGGGCCAGCAGCAACGGGTGGCCCTGGCGCGGGGCCTGGTGAACGCCCCGGCCGCCCTCCTACTCGATGAGCCCCTGGCTGCCCTGGACCCGAATCTGCGGCAGGCCATGCGTGCCGAGCTCAAGCGCATCCAGCGGGAGGTGGGCATCGCCTTCCTGCTGGTGACCCACGATCGGGAAGAGGCCCTGAGCCTCAGCGATCGGCTCGCGGTGATGCATCAGGGCCGGCTGGAGCAGGTGGGCACCCCGCGGGAGCTCTATGACCGGCCCCGCACGGCCACCGTGGCCCGTTTCATCGGAGCGGCCAACTTGCTGCCTGGGGCCGATGGGGTGAGCTGGCGTCTCCTGCGCCCGGAACGGCTGCGACTCCGGGAGGTTCCCCCGGTGAACGGGGAGCAAGGCGTGCGGGCTCGGGTGGAGGATGTGGCCTTCCACGGCCCCACCTTGGAGGTGCGCCTTGCGGCTCTGGCTCCCCCTGTGGCGGCAGCAGCTGGGGCCCAACCGTCGCCGCAGACGCTGATCGCCATCGACACCAGCGTTAATCTGCCGACCAACCTGTCTGTGGGAACCGAGCTCTGGTGCGTCTGGGATCCCGCCGATACCCACCCCCTGGCGGATGGGCCTTCCGCTGGATGAGGCCCTCATGATCCCGGGCTCCCTGCGATCCAGCCGTCGCCTGTTCCTCCAGCGTCTCGCCTTGGCCGCCGCTGGGGCGGGCTTGGCGCCTCCCCTGCTGCAGGCTTGCGCTCAGCGGCGAGGCCCCGCGGCGGGTGGGGCAGGGGCTGGGGCCAAAGAGCTCGTGATTTCCTCCTTCCCCCTCTACATCGACACTGACAAACCTGGATTCCCCGGCACGGTGCAGCGCTTTGAAGCGGCCAGCGGCATTGGCGTGCGCTACAGCGAAGACATCAACGACGTGCGCCAGTTTTTTGCTCGCATCCGCCCCCAGCTGGCCGCAGGCCGACCCCTGCCACAAGATCTGGTGGTGCTCACCTCCTGGATGGCGGAGCGGCTGATCCGCCTGGGCTGGCTCGATCCGCTGCCCTTGGGGCAGGTGCCCAACGCCAAAAATCTTCGGCCTTCCCTGCGCCATCCCTCCTGGGATCCGCAGCAGCGCTATTCCCTGCCCTGGCAATCGGGCATT
>JBIIJA010000399.1:0-2623 GCA_044234195.1 Cyanobium sp.
TTTGCCCCCTTGGCCGGGGCTCCTGCAACGCCAGCCCCCCAAAAAACCGGCCCAGACCACACCATATGTAGCGTCGTGCCATTGTGAAGCGCCGCACCTTCGTTAAGGTTCGGTCCTTCACGTCAGGCCTCCTGGTTTCTGTGACTCTTTCCGCGATCCCTGCAACGGCCAGCTCGTCCCGCTCTGCTGATGGGCTCACGACCGCCGAAGGTGCACCCCTGGCCTTGGCGGATCACACCCACGATTTCCCGGCGACCGCACCAGCGGCCAACCCGGTGTTTTACCGCACCTACAGCCGGAAGGGCTTGGGGGGCCGGGAAAGTTGGCGGCAGGTGGTGGAGCGCAACCTGGAGGGCCTCCGCCAGCTGGGCGCCCTCAATGCAGAGGAGGTGGATCTGCTGCGGCGCATGCAGCTGGAGCAAAAAGCCCTGCCTTCGGGCCGTTGGCTGTGGATCGGCGGCACCGAGTGGATTGCCCGCCCGGAAAACTTCAGCGGTGCCTACAACTGCACCTCCACCAACTTGGTGGATTGGGAAGCCTTCGCCCTGATGATGGATCTGGCGATGATGGGCTGCGGCACGGGCGCGATCATCGAACCCCATCTGATTGGGCGCCTGCCGGTGGTGCGCAACCAGCTGCAGATTGAAAGCGTGAGCGATCTGGGGGCCACCCCAGCAGAGCAGCGGCAGGAGTTCACCACCCACACGATGGATGGCCACCGGGTGGTGATCAAAGTGGGCGACACGCGCCAGGGCTGGGTGGAGAGCTACCGGCTCCTGCTGCAGCTGAGCAGCGATGACCGTTTTGCGGTCGGCACACCGATCCAAATTGCGGTGGATCTTTCCGATGTGCGGCCGGTGGGGGAGCGGCTGAAGGGTTTTGGCGGCATGGCCAACCCGGTGAAGCTCAAAGACCTCTATGGCCGGGTGGCCCAGATCCTCAATCGGGCGCAGGGGCGCCAGCTCACCTCCGTGGAATGTTGCCTGCTGATTGATGAGGCGGCGGTGACGATCGTGGCGGGCAACATCCGCCGCAGCGCCGGCATGCGGCAGTTTTCCGCGGACGACACGGCTGCGTCGCAGGCCAAAGACAACCTCTGGCAGCAGGACAGCGAGGGCAACTGGCGGATCGATCCCGAGCGGGATGCCCTGCGGATGGCCAACCACACCCGGGTGTTCCACACCCGCCCCAGCCGCGAAACCGTGCTGGAGGCGGTCACCAAGCAGTTCCACTCCGGCGAGGGGGCCATTCAGTTCGCCCCGGAGGCGATCGCCCGCTCCAATGCCGATCTGCTGCCCACCCCCGAGCTGCGGGAAGAATTTGTAGGTGTGTATTGCGATCAGGGCCGGGAAGAAGCGGGCCGCTGGTTGCAGCTCCACCACCCTGAGATCAGCGGTGCTGAGCTGGAGCACCGGCTGGGCCGCTATGGCCTCAATCCCTGCGGCGAGATCTTGGGCGCCGATTTCCACTGCAACCTGGCGGAGATCCACCTCAACCGCATCGATCCCACCGACCACCAGGGGCAGGAAGAGGCCTTTCGGGCGGGGGGGATCGCGGTGGCCTGCCTGCTCAACCACCGCTTTGAAGTGGAGCGCTACCGCCAGAGCCGGGCTTGGGATCCGATTGTGGGGGTGAGCTTCACGGGCCTGTTTGATTTCTTCGTGCAGGCGTTCGGCACCCCCTGGCTGCAGTGGTGGGAAGCGGGACGGCCAGAGAGCGAGGAGGGCCGAGCTTTCCGCGCCCAGGAGGCGAGCTATCTGAGCCGTTGGCGCGCGATTGTGGATGAAGCGGTGTGGGACTACTGCGACCGCCATGGCCTGCGCCGGCCGAACCGTTGCACCACCGTGCAACCGGCGGGCACCAAGAGCCTGCTCACGGGTGCGTCACCCGGCTGGCATCCGCCGAAGGCCCAGCGCTTCATCCGGCGCATCACGTTCCGCAAAAACGATCCAGTGGCCCTGGCCTGTATGGACTATGGCTACACGATCGTGCCCAGCCAATCGGATAAGGACGAGCAGGGTCGTCTGCTGGATGATCCCTTTGATCCCTGCTGCAGCGAATGGCTGGTGGAGATCCCCACGGAGGTGAGCTGGGCGAATCTGCCGGGAGCGGATCGGGTAGAGATCAACAACTTCTCAGCCCTGGCCCAGTTTGATTTCTACATGCAGGTGCAGAAGCACTACACGGCCCACAACACCTCCGCCACGGTGGAATTCCGCGAGCACGAGGTGGAGGCCTTAGCGGCCGCCATCCACCGGGCGATCGAGAATGGCGAGGGCTACATCTCCGCGGCGCTGCTGGCCCGCTTCGATGCCAACGCCACCTTCCCCAGGCTGCCGTTTGAGCCCATCGATCGCACCACCTACCAGCAGCTGCAGGCGGAAGTGGAAGCGCGCCGCCGCAGTGAAGACTTCTTCGAAGCCCTGCAGCGCTACGACAACGGCGAACTGCTTGAGGCGGGCCCGGCCGGCTGTGATTCCGATAAGTGCTTGCTGCCCCAGAGCAAGCCTTAAGGGCGGCAGGTGCTTTGGCTTCAACAGTTTGCGTCACCCTCGGAAGACAGAGAGTACTGAAGTTTAGTGACAATCATTTATATCCACATCTTCAGCCTATGGCCCCTTGG
>JBIIJA010000081.1:0-7927 GCA_044234195.1 Cyanobium sp.
TCACCAGTCCGGAAAGCTTTGCCCTCCACCGGCCAGCCGTTGATGCCCTCAGCGGTGCTGCCCCCCTGGGAGCCATCTCCCGCCTTGGGATGGCGACCCCTTGAGGCCTGGAGATCCGGCGGCGGTGCGGGAGCTCTTCGAGCAAATCGCTCCCCATTACGACCTCCTCAACGACCTGCTCAGCGCCGGGCTCCATCGGCACTGGAAACGCATCTTGGTGGCCATCCTGCAGCCGAAGCCCGGCGAACGCTTTCTCGATCTCTGTTGCGGCACAGGGGATCTAGCCCTCCTTCTGGCGCAAGCGGTGCGGCCGGGCGGGGACGTGATCGGGCTGGATGCCGCGGCGGCCCCCTTGCAGAGGGCCCAAGCGCGCTCCAGACAGCAACCCTGGCTTCCCGTGCGCTGGCTCCAGGGGGACGCCCTCGCCACGGGGCTGCCAGAAGGGTGGGCTGATGGGGCCACCATGGCCTACGGGCTGAGAAACCTGGCCGATCCCGCCGCGGGCCTGCGGGAGCTGCGCCGGGTGCTGCGCCCGGGCGGCCGGGCCGCCGTGCTCGATTTCAACCGGCCCGATCCAGCCGATCCCCAAGCCGAGCGGATCAGCGGGTTTCAGCGCACTTTTTTGCGGCGCCTGGTGGTGCCCGTGGCGGGCCTGGCGGGGCTGGCCGATCAATACGCCTACCTGGAGGCCAGCTTGCAGCGTTTTCCCAGCGGTCCCCAGCAAGAAAAGCTGGCACGGGAAGCCGGGTTCTCGCGAGCACGCCATCGGCCGATGGCCCTTGGCACCATGGGACGTCTGGAGCTGGTGGCCTGATGGAGGCCTGGCGCCCAGGGGGCTGGCCGGGATTTTTCTTGCGAAACGGCCCTGCGAGGGTGTTTGATTAGTTGTGATTTACCACCTCCATGGGCGTTCCACTCTTCGATTTCGCGGCCAACATCGGCAAAAAAGTCTTCAAGCGTGGCGAACCTGAAGCCTCCAAGAAGCTCAAGGAGCACATCGAAAAAAACAATCCTGGCATCAGCAATTTGGAGGTGAATGTCACCGATGACGTCGCCACGATCAGTGGCAGCGCCGCCGATCAAGCCGCCTTTGAAAAAGCCGTGCTGATCGCCGGCAACGTGGAAGGCGTGGGCAAGGTGGAGGCTTCGGCGGTGAGCAAGCCAGCCGCAGCTGAATCGGAATTCATTCTCGTCAAAGAAGGCGACACCCTCTGGGGGATCAGCGAGCGGGCCTATGGCAACGGTGCTCGCTACACCGAGATCTTCAACGCCAACCGGGAAGTGATCGAAGATCCAGATCTGATCTTTCCTGGCCAGAAGATTCGTATCCCGAAGGGTTGAGGGTTGGGCCTCTGCTGACGGTCTCGCCCAACCCAGTTCACAGCTGGTGGGGCGACCGTCACATTTTTCTTCCGAGCGTCATTGCCCAGCATCCGCTGCCCAGCAACAGGGCGCAGCACCCGCGTGGCAACATAAAAGCGCCAGCAGGATTCGATGCACTTCCAAGACATCATCGCCACCCTGAACCGGTTCTGGGCGGAGCAGGGCTGTCTCATCCTCCAGCCCTACGACACGGAGAAGGGGGCTGGCACGATGAGTCCCCACACGGTGCTCAGGGCCATCGGGCCCGAGCCTTGGAGCGTGGCCTACGCCGAGCCTTGCCGCCGTCCCACGGACGGTCGCTATGGCGACAACCCCAACCGGGCCCAGCACTATTTCCAATACCAAGTGCTGATCAAGCCCTCCCCTGATGGCATCCAGGAAACCTATCTGGCGTCCCTGGAAGCCCTTGGCATCCGCCAGCGGGAGCACGACATTCGCTTTGTGGAGGACAACTGGGAATCTCCCACCCTCGGCGCCTGGGGGGTGGGTTGGGAGGTGTGGCTGGATGGCATGGAAGTCACCCAGTTCACCTATTTCCAACAGTGCGGGGGCATTGATTGCCGGCCCGTGTCGATTGAGATCACCTATGGCCTCGAGCGGCTGGCCATGTATCTGCAGGATGTGGAAAGCATCTGGGATCTGCGCTGGGATGGCCAGCGGACCTATGGCGAGATCTGGCTGCCCTTTGAAAAAGGCCAGTGCGTTTACAACTTCGAAGCCTCCAATCCCGAACGGCTCCAACAACTCTTCGCCCTCTACGAAGCCGAGGCCGCCGATCTGGTGGCCGCCGGGCTTCCCGCCCCAGCCCTCGACTACGTGCTCAAGTGCAGCCACACCTTCAACTTGTTGGAGGCCAGGGGCGTGATCTCCGTGACGGAGCGCACCGCCACCATCGCCCGGATCCGCCACCTGGCCAAACAGGTGGCGGAGGCCTGGCTGGCGGAGCGGCGGGCGCTGGGTTTTCCGCTGCTGGAGAGCGCGGGGGCGCCGGTGGGGGGTATTAAAGCTTAGTGGAGGCGTCCTGCTCACGTCCTCCAGGGGCAGGAGAAAGGCATACCGTACGGCCCGCTGCCGCCTATGAAGGAACCAACCGGTGGGTTGGCACCGGTTGGCGAGATAGCTGGTCGATCAACGACCTTTCGCGTCTTGGCGTTGTTGCCTCAGGACGGGAGCATCGGTGAAGCCTCTTGCGGGCAGACGGTCAGCGCAGGGAAGCGGCGGTGATGCGGCGACGCAGCTTGCGGCTCAACCCGAAGGCGACACCGGCCCCCATCAACGGCAAGGGACCTGGAACCTGCGAGTAGCTCACGTTGTCGACGAAGGCTCCAAACGTGTCAGAGGTTCCCGTTCCCGTGAAGACGAGGTTGGCGCTGGAGGTTGAGGGTGTGTAGGTGTAGGTATACAACGTCCAGTTGGTGTTGGAGAGGCTCGATCCATCCGCCGCCAACGAAAAGATCGTGTTCCCATCCAGCTTGACATCTAGGCCAAGGGTAGAAGCGGGTTGTCCGGGCCTGGGGGAGTAGTAGAACTCGATTGTTGATAGGGCGCCCGGAATGATGGAGAGGGTCTGGGAGATGGAAGTATTGTTAATGACATCTAACTCCGCGTATTGGCTCCCATCTTGAGCGGTGTAAATGCCTTTTTGGATTTCGATGCCGTTGGAGAGAGACCAGCCCGGAATGCTTGTGGGAAAGAAACCACCAGGCATGGAGTAAGTGGGAAGCTCAAAACTCCCGTTGGTGACGAGATTGGCCCGGGCGGGAGAGGCCGAAAGACCTCCCCAAGCGGCGGCGACTAGGACGACAGCGGCCAAAGAAGTAGACGAACGAAGAGCCATAAAAGTGGTGTAAAAGATCCAGGCTTGGAAAATAATGCAAGTTTTTTTTTTCGCTGTATCCAGGATCCAGCTATTGGGTTGGCTCGGTGGCGGCCCTGACGCCCGTGGCCTCAACCCCGCCTTCCTTCAGGTCGGGTGGTTGACAGTGTGAGCCTGCCGGCGCCGGTAGGGCTCCCAGCGGGGGGCCCGGGTGGTGAGGAGCGTCAGCTGATCCCACACCCGCCAGCCCAGCAGAAGCAGGCCGTAGCCGTAGGTGAAGAGCAGGAGCGTGGGCCCGTCGCTGCGCAGAAAGCGACTCAGGCCACTCCAGGAGAAGGGGAAGAGCATCGCCAGCAGCGAGAGCAGCAGCACCGAGGGCTGGCCCTGGCTCCAGGCGTGGAGGCAATACACCAGGGAAAGGGCGAACTCCAGGGGCCAGCGCACGGTTTTGAGGGCCATGGCCAGGGCCGCCATGCGGGCCTGGCCATAGATCCGCCCCAGCCGGCCCAGCTGTTCGAAGGCCACCTGGGCGTAGCCCCGCACCCAGCGCCGCCGCTGGATGCGCAGGGCCGCTACCGTGTCGGGAACCACCGTGGCCGCCTGCAGGTAGGGGCTGAAGGCCAGGCTGCGCCCCTGTTCCACCAGCCGGGCCGTAAGGGCCACATCTTCGGCGAGGTGGGTGGTGGAGAGCGGGCCGGCGGCCCGCAGGGCGTCGGTGCGGAACAGGCCCAGGGCGCCGGGGATCACATCCTGGGTGCGGCTGAGGTTGAGCTCGAAGCGCCAGAGGAAGTGGCGCAGGGCCATGTCGCCGTATTCCAGGTGCTGCAGGCGGGTGATCCAGGTGTCCTGGTTGAGCACGGCCAGGTGGCCGCCGAGGGCGTCCTCGTTCTCGCCCAGCAGGTGCCGCACGGCATCGCGCAGGCCCTGGCGGGGGAAGAGGTAGTCGGCATCCACCAGGAGGGTGAGGGGGGTGCGCACCTCCGCCAGGCCGGCATTGAGGGCGGCGGCCTTGCCGCCCGCCCGCTGGCGGAGCACCCGCACCGGAGGCTGGCAGGCGGCGGCGATCGCCGCGGTGCCATCGCTGGAGCCGTCATCCACCACGATCAGGCGGAGGTCTGGATAGTCGACGGCCTGCAGGGAGCGGATCGTGGCGCCAATCACCTCCGCCTCGTTGTGGCAGGGGATCACCACCGTCAGGGCGGGCCACTCCCCCTCCCGCGGGTTGGCCAGGCGGGGTGTTCCCCGGCGCAGAAGAATCACCAGGCCGACGAGGAGGCGCACCGCATCCAGGGCAAGATGGGCCACGAGATAGACGAACACAAACCGATCGAGGCCACTCAGATCGCGTCGCTGGAAGATCAGGGTGATCAGGGCTCCATGCAGGGCCGTGGCCAGGAGGACGTAGCCCGCCAGGCGGGGCCAGCGCGCCTTCGCCGTCCATGTCCGCAGGAGGGCGGCGGCCGCCGGGGTGGGAAGTGGGATCAAGCCCTGGCCATGGCAAAGGTGTGGGAAGTTTCGCGGTTGGCAACCGTCCTCCGCGGTCCTTGGGGACAGGCCCCGCCGTGTCGCGACGAGGGAAGGCTTGAGCCAGAGCGCACACGTCCATGGGCGACGCATCACCGCCCCCCCGCAAAGCGGCCTGGCTGATCGCCATCGCCCTGAGCCTGGCCCTGGTGCTGTGGGCGGGCCAGCAGCCCCTTCAGCCGGGCCCGGGGGATCCCCTCAGGCGGCTTGCGGGCAGCGACGCCGGGGCCCTCCAGGTGTTGCATGGCCGCCTGCTGAGCGATCCCCAGCGCCATCCCGATGGCTCCTGCCAAGTGCTCCTGCAGATGGGCGAAGGGCGCACCGAGCTGGTGCTGCGACCCTGCCAAGCGCTGCAGGAAGGCTGGCGGGTGCGGGTGAGCGGCAGGCTCGAGCGCCCTGCGGCGGCACCCCATCCCCTGCTGGCGGGCCCCGCCGAGCGCCTGGCCCGCCAGGGCGCCTGGACCCGGCTGCAGGTGGACACCCTGGAGGTGCTGGCCCGACCCGCCACCCCCATCGCCGATCTGCGCCGCCGCATCGCCGGACAATTTCTGGCCGGGGCGGGGCCGGAGCGGGGCGGGCTGCTGGCGGCCCTGGTGCTGGGCAGCGCGGTGGTGCCCCTGCCCCAGGAGCTCAGGGAAGCCTTTCGCGCCTCGGGCCTCTCCCACGCCCTGGCCGCCTCTGGCTTCCATCTCACGGTGTTGCTCGGGGCCGTGCTGGCCATGGCCCGGCCCTTTGGCCGCTCAGGCCGCCTGGTGGCGGCGGCGGGAGCGATCGGGCTGTTCCTGCTGCTGGCCGGGCCCCAGCCCTCGGTGGTGCGGGCCGTGCTGATGGGCGGCCTGGCCCTGGGGGCACGGGAGGCGGGCCTGAGGGGCCGGCCCCTTGGGCTGCTGGCCCTAAGCGCCGCGGGGATGCTGGTGCTGCGGCCCCACTGGCTGCAGGACGTGGGGTTTCAGCTCTCGGTGGCGGCCACAGCTGGGCTCTTGGTGACGGCCGAACCCCTTGAAACCGCCCTGCGCCCCGCCCTTGAGGCTTCCTGCCTGCCCCCGTGGCTGCGGGAGCGGCTGGGCTCCGCCGTCGCCCCCGCCCTGGCCGTGCCCCTGGCCGCCAGCCTCTGGACCCTGCCGCTCCAGCTGCTCCATTTCGGCGTGGTGCCCCTTTGGGCGGTGCCCGCCAATCTGCTCGCGACCCCCCTGCTCACACCCCTCACCTTGGGGGCCATGGCGGCGGCGCTGATCGGCTTGGTGGCGCCCCCGGTGCAGGCGCTCCTGATGCCCCCTTTGGCCTGGCTGGCCCAAGCCCTGCTGGCCTTGGCCCAAAGCGCGGCGTCGCTGCCCCTGGCCCAGTGGCACAGCGGCCGCCCTTCTCTCACTCTGCTGATCCCCTTCAGCCTTGGCCTGCTAGCCCTGGTGGTGCCGCGCCCTCCTCGCCCCTTGCAGTCCCGGGCCCTGGCCCTGGCCATGGTGGTGGTGGCCTGCACCCTCCATCTGCACATGCTGCGGGCCGATGGGCTCCTGTTGGTGCAGGACGGTCCCCGCGCCCTGCTGCTGGCCCGCCACCAGGGCCGGGGCGCCCTGATCAGCAGCCGGGCCGATGCCCTCAGTTGCCGGCGGGCCCAGCGTCTGGCCACCGGTTTGGGGCTCAGCCGCTACGACTGGTTGCTGCTGCTGGATGCGGAGCCCGCCTCCGATCCGAGCTGCTGGAAGGGTCTGGCCGGCCTGGTGGTGGCGGAAGCCGATGGCCTCCCGCCGCTGGCGGCTGGGCAACGGCTCGCCAGCCCCGGCCTGGCCGCCCAGGCCCTGACGCAGGAGAGCCAAGCGCTGGAGCTGAGCATTGGCCGCTCCCGCTGGCTGCTGCTCCCCAACCGGCAGGCCCTCTGGAGCTGGCGGGACGGCGGCCGCCGGGAGGCCGAGCGCCTCTGGCTGGGCTTTCTGCCCAGCCCCTCCGATCGCCGCCTGCTCCAAGAGCGGGGGGTCCAAACGGTGTGGCTCAGCGGCTCCCCCGCCCGCCGCCCACCCCTGGCCTCCGGCTGGCAGGCCACCGGCCAGCGCGGCTTCCTGAACAGCTCCAGCTGACGACTAAACTCTCAAGGCCCCAAGGAACACGGCTGGACACCCAGCCCCACCAAGGAAGCGCTGGAGAGGTGGCTGAGTGGTCGAAAGCGAACGACTCGAAATCGTTTGAAGGGAAACCTTCCGTGGGTTCGAATCCCACCCTCTCCGTTTTCACAAGATCCGAAGGGATCCGCAGAAATCCCAAAACCACTGCAGTGCAGCCGATCTGCGCTTTTGGGTCGTCCGGGCAGATCCGCTTAGAGCCCGCTACAGCCGCTGCGGATGACGGTATTTTTGACGGTATAGCCAGCCCGGATCGGGTCTATACCGTCACCTGGCTTGCTGAACCGCCGACATCCCCTCCCGCGCCAGCGTTCCGGCGCTGTCCGCCATGCTCAGTGACAAGGCGATCCAGGCCTTGCGGCCCGACCCGGACAGGCCGGGCACCAAGCACCATGACCGTGACGGCCTCTACCTCTGGGTGGCGCGCTCCGGCTCCAAGACCTGGCGCAAGGACTACCGCTGGCAGGGAGCACGCCGCACCTTCACCATCGGCGCCTACCCGGCCGTTCGGCTCGCGGATGCCCGCAAGCAGGCCTTGGAGCTGAACACCTGGATCAAAACCGGGATCGATCCACGCACCCAGGCCCCAGGCCAGCAGCGCAAGCAGGTGCAGAACAGTCGCCGACCGTTCACCCAGATCGCTCAGGCCTGGTTTGAGCACCACAGCGCCAGCTGGAGTCCCCGCTATTGCAGAGATATGCGGGAGAAACTTGATCACTTCGTGATACCGGCACTGGGTCAGCTGGAAATCGAGGCGATCAGCCGCAGCGACATTGAAACCCGCCTACTTGCACCCATCCTCGCCAGGGGCGCCCATGAACAGGCCCGCCGCTGCAATGACGTCACCCGTCGTGTGATTGAGCACGCCGTCGATCTTGAACTTCGGCAGGACAACCCCGCCGTCAAAGCCCGCAAGGTCATCGCCGCCACCCGCGTCACCCACTACCACCGCATCAGCTGGGTAGAGCTGCCCGAGCTGCTGGAGGCCATCGAACGGTTCGAGCAACAGCGGCTGGCCGAGCGCAGCAGCCTCATCGCTCTGCGCCTGATGATGCTCACCCTGGTGCGGCCCAGTGAACTCCGGGAAGCC
>JBIIJA010000401.1:0-2606 GCA_044234195.1 Cyanobium sp.
TTGGATCTCCGCCTGGCTCTCCAGAGCCACCAACTGGTGGGGGTGACGGGGCTGACTGAACAGCCAGCGGCTCAGGCGCTCGTGGAAGCTCAAGAGAGCCTCTTCCGCCCCGGGGAAGGTGCGCCGCAGCCGGTCCCAGTCGGGGGGCTGGATCACCACCTCGAGGGCAGCCCGCAGGGCTTCATCCAACCGTTCCGCCTCGGGGATTACCAGCTGGCGCTCCCCCAGCTCCCCCCGCTGCCAGGCCTCCACCAACTGGCGTGGACTCAGGAGCCACAGCCTGCTCTCCGCGGGGGCGGCGGGCCCCTCCCAGCAGGGAAGGTGCAGGCCCACGGCCCGCAGGCGCGGCCACTCCACCTGGATCAGCCTCTGACGCACCTCCTCGCTCACCACCAGGGCCAGGGGGGTGTCGCTCAGGGCCAGGGGCACCAGCAAGCTGGGCCACCAGGAGGCCTCCATCCCGGGGGTGAGGGCCACCAGAGTGTGGTCGCCGCGGCGCAGGCTGCGGGCCACCAGACGGCTGAGGGTGAGGTGATGCGGCCAACGGGGCTCCCCCTCCCTGCGCAGCAACGCCTTCAGGTGGAGATGGGCGGAGGCTTCCAGCATCGGCGGATCGTAGGCAGCCGGATGGTGGGGAACGGCAGCGGCCGCGACAGCACAGGCGAAGGAGGCACACCCTGGTGTGGAAAGCTGGAAGCCCATCAAGCCTTTCGTCCATGGCTGTCCTCTGGCAGGACCGTCCCGTTGGCCTGGTGGGCTTGGGATTGATCGGCGGCTCCCTCGGCCTGGATCTGCAGGCACAAGGCGCCCAGGTGCGGGCCTGGGTGCATCGCCCCCAGACGGCCGAGCGGGCCCTGGAGCGGGGCCTCGCCCAACAGGTGAGCACCAGCCCTGAGGTGCTGGCCGGCTGCGGGTTGGTGGTGCTCGCCCTGCCCTTGGACCAACTCATGGCCCCCGCCCCGGAGCTGGTGTGCTCCCTGCCGGCGGGGGCCGTGGTGACCGATGTGGGGTCGGTGAAGGCCCCGGTGCTGGCCCTGTGGAGCACCCTGACGCCGCACTTTGTGGGGGGCCATCCCATGGCCGGCACCGCCCGGGCCGGCGTGGAAGCGGGGCAGCGGGGGCTGTTCCAGGGGCGTCCCTGGGTCGTCACACCGGAACGCCACACCGACCCGGAGGCCCTGGAGGCGGTGCAGCAGCTGGCCATTGCCGTCGGCAGCCAGCCCCTGCAGTGTTCCGCCGAGGCCCATGACCGGGCCGTGGCCCTGATTTCCCATCTGCCGGTGCTGGTGAGCGCCGCCCTGCTGGGGGCAGCCGATCAAGGGGCCACCGGAGAGGGGCAGCAGCTGGCCCGGGCCCTGGCCTCCAGCGGGTTTGCCGACACCACCCGGGTGGGAGGTGGCAATCCCCAGCTGGGCACCTTGATGTGCCGCTGGAACCGCGACGCGGTGCTCTCGGCCCTCGTGCACTACCAGAAGCAGTTGGCGGGACTCCAGCACGCCGTGGAAGGCAAAGACTGGGGAACGCTGCAAGAGAGTCTTCGGCAGAGCCAGAGCATCAGGCCTGAGTTTGTCGGTGGATCACCCGCCAGCTAGGCGTGGGCCCACACGCAGATCCCAGCTTCAGGGACACGGAGACGGGCGGCGGAACCGTTGCGTGGCTCAACAACAACCGTGGTGCCTACTTGTCCCTGATCGGTACTAAACAGGCACCTTAGGGCTGTTCCAGAAGGCGTCAGGGATTGATCAAGTGTGAACCACAATTCCTGCGCACGGTCAGGGGAAGTATTCGCCACCACCAAGATTTCTTGATCGGCAAAAATTCGAGACCAGGCAAAGCCATAACGAAACCCGGATCCAATCTTTTCTGGAATAAAGAATGAGCTTCCATCCGCGGAAACGGGGCGGAGATATTGGCGGCCACGTCGCAGTGGGATGAGAGACGCTCGCAGGGCAGCAAGCCCGGCGACAAAGCGATAAATCTGATGGTTCTCATCAAAGAAATGACGCCCCTTACTTTGGAGAGAACCAAAGGGACCCCCAAACATGCATTCTCGCAAAAACACATCGCTATAGCTATCTCCCTCATCATCTGTCCGTTGGTCACGTCCATCAAAGGCCTGTTCAGTTCCGTAATAAAGACACGGAATTCCAAGAGTCAGGAGATTAAGGCCCAGGGCGAGACTGAGATACTTCCAGCCCTCATTCACTTTGTCTCCAACAAAGCGGAATTTATGCTTTTCTCCCACCTGATCATGATCATCAAAGCTGGTCACAATATGCTCTCCATACCATTGATGACCCTGCAATCCATCCAGGACGGAATTGCGGAAAAGTTCAAAGTACTCCCCTGGACTCCTATAGCCTTTTGCCAGGAATTCAAGCTTGTCGGGGATATCATCGATGCCCAGAGCTGCATCAATTCCAGTTGATCTCATCACCTCAACCGCCCGCTTGCGGCCTCCAGTTATTTCGCCAATGAGATAGAAGCGTTCCTTGCCAAGCTTCTGGGCAAATTCATGAATGATGCTTGCAAAGATACGCACGGCACCAGGCTCCATATGCTTCACGGTATCAATGCGAAATCCATCAACATCAGCATAGGCAATC
>JBIIJA010000400.1:0-2606 GCA_044234195.1 Cyanobium sp.
CCCCCAAAAAGGATCCAAAGGCCAAGGCCCCCGCGGTCAGGGACTCAAGGCTCAAGGCCCCAGGGGTCAAGGCCCAAAGGCTCAGGCTCCCAAGGCCGCCGGCCGCCGCTCGGGTGAAGATCTAGACCTCTACACGGCCTTCGCCCAACTGCTCCTGGAAGACGACGAGCCTTAAAACGACGAGTTCGGAACGATCACCCCCCTTCCTTCAGAAGATCAAGCCTCAACGTCCCTTGCCTTGTCTTGGGGCTCTGCCTTTGCAGCCATTGGCCCTACAGCCGTGGAGTGGGCCAGGGCCCCATACAACCTCCAGCGACGCTCCAGCTCGGCCTGCGCCTGACGCTCGAACTCCCGGGCCCGCTCCGGATGGCTATACCCCAACATGCGAAAGCGGTTTTCCGTGGCCATGGCCTCGGCGACAGGCCTTCGGGCTTTCGGACTGTCGATCTGAAGGGGCGACTGGCCCACCTCCAGACGGCGGGGATCGTAGCGGTAAAGCAACCAGCGGCCTGAGTCCACCGCGAGTTTCTGTTGCTCCATTCCCTTGGCCATATCGATGCCATGGGCGATGCAGTGGGAGTAGGCAATGATCAAAGAGGGGCCGGGATAGCTCTCGGCCTCAAGAAAGGCCCGGATCGTGTGTTCATCCTTGGCCCCCATGGCCACGCTGGCCACATACACCCTGCCAGAGGTGATCGCCATCAGGCCTAGATCCTTCTTGGGGGCGGTTTTGCCACCACTGGCAAACTTCGCAACAGCTCCCAGGGGTGTGGCTTTGGAGGCCTGACCACCGGTGTTGGAATACACCTCCGTGTCGAGCACGAGCACGTTCAGGTCGCGGCCGGAGGCCAGCACGTGGTCCAACCCTCCGTAGCCGATGTCGTAGGCCCAGCCATCTCCCCCCACCAGCCAGACACTGGTTTTCACCAAGGCATCGGCCAGATCCAGCAGCCGGGCCTCCGGAGAGGCCGCGCGCTCCGTAGCCGGAAGGCGCTCAAGGCCAGCGTTTAACTGGCGCTTCAGCTCAGCCACCCGTTCCCTCTGGGCGAGCACCCCCGCCTCATCCCCCTGGTGCAGGGCCCCCGTCGCCAGGGCCTCCACCAGTGACACCGGAAGGGGCTCGCTGCTGGGCGAGAAGGGCTTCGCCAGCTGTTGCAGGGCCATGGCTCGCTGCTGATCCAAAGCCACCCGCATGCCATAACCAAATTCGGCGTTGTCCTCAAACAGCGAGTTGCTCCAGGCCGGTCCCCGACCGTCGCCATTTCGGCTCCAAGGGGTGGTGGGCAGGTTGCCGCCATAGATCGAACTGCAGCCAGTGGCATTGGCGATGAGCAAACGATCGCCGAACAGCTGGCTGATCAGTTTGAGGTAGGGGGTTTCTCCACAGCCCGCGCAGGCTCCAGAGAATTCAAAGAGGGGCTGCTGCAACTGCTGTTGGCCAATCTTGTGCAGATTCAGTGCCTCTCTTGGCACCTCAGGGAGCTGGAGGAAGAAGTCCCAGTGCTGCCTGGCCTGCTCCCTGAGAGGACGCTGGGGCGCCATGTTGAGCGCCTTGCGCTTGGGCTCCTGCCTGTCGCGGGCGGGACACACTTCCACGCAGAGCTGGCAGCCCGTGCAATCCTCCACGGCCACTTGGATGGTGAAGCGTTGGCCAGCGAAATCTGGATCCCGGGCGGCCGCCTGGCGGAACCCCTCCGGAGCGGCGTCGAGGGCCTCGGGCTGAGCCGTCTTGGCTCGGATCACCGCATGGGGGCACACCAGGAGGCACTTACCGCACTGCACGCAGAGATCGCTTTCCCAAACGGGAACGGCGGCGGCAATGTTGCGCTTCTCCCAACGGGCCGTGCCCGTGGGCCAGGTGCCATCGCAGGGCAAGGCGCTCACCGGCAAGGCATCGCCGCAGTGGGCCAGCATTGGGGCGATCACCTCCCGCACGAAGGGCGGTGCCTCGTTGAGACGCCCGGCAACGGCAACGGAGGAGGGGACCTGCGCAGGGAGGGCTTCCGCCATCTGGGCCTCCAAGGCCTCCACGTCGAGGGGGTGGAGGGCGGCCAGGCTTGCATCCAGCGCCGCGAGATTCCTGCGCACCACCGCCTCCCCTTTGCGGCTGTAGCTGTGGCGAATGGCCTCTCGGCTCCGCTCCAGAGCTTCCTCTCGCGGCAACACGCCACTCACCGCAAAAAACGCCGCCTGCATCACCGTGTTGATCCGCCCCCCCATGCCAGCGTCGCGAGCCACCTGATCCGCGTTGATTTGCCACACCTTCAGCCCCAGCTGCCGCACTTGTTTGCGCACGCCAGCCGGCATCTCTCGCCAGGTGGCCGCAGGCTCAAAGGGACTATTCAGCAGGAGGGTGCCGCCCGGTACCAGGCCCTTGAGCACATCGAGCTGGAAGATGAAATCCCACTGGTGCACAGCGACGAGGGTGGGATGCTCGATCAGATAGGGCGCCTGGATCGGGCGGGGCCCGAAGCGCAGATGCGACACCGTGAGGGAGCCTGATTTTTTGGAGTCGTAGACGAAATAGCCCTGGGCAAACAGCGGGGTGTGTTCGCCGATGATTTTGATCGTGTTTTTGTTGGCTCCCACCGTGCCGTCACTGCCCA
>JBIIJA010000402.1:0-2605 GCA_044234195.1 Cyanobium sp.
CTGTCTGCCTTGGAAGAGCACTCCAAGCTTGTGCGCACTTTGGCCCTCCAGGAGCCCTGGGCCTGGCTCGTGGTGCCCAAGCAGGTGGAGCGCACGTTGCAAATGCACCCCATGCCTAAGGTTTGAGGGGATGCCTCGTCTGCGATGCCTGCTGAGCTGATCCCATCCGCCGATCGGGAACAGCCCCATCTCCTGAAATTGCCCGAGTGGGAGGTGGCCGGAGACCTGGCGGCGGCAGTGAGGGACGCCCTCCTCATGGAACCTGACCTCCATGGACCGGTGACCCTAATCAGTGGCTTGTGGCCCCTCCGGTTGGGGGATTTTCAGCAGTTGATGGCGCTGCTTCAGGGGGACTCGCTTTCCTTAGTGAAGGTCTGTTGCCTGGAGGATGGAGCCAGGGTGGCTGCCGCGGCGCTGGGACTGGCCGTGGAGGGGGGCAAAAGCCTTTGCAATGAGGATGCTGCGCACTCGTCTTCGCCGTCCCCGTCTCCGGCTCTGGCGATCCACCAAGGCACGCTGCGCTCGGGCGACCATCGCCACGCTTCGGGTTCGCTGTTGGTTTTGGGAGACGTCAATCCGGGCGCCCAGATCAGTGCCCGGGGCCACGTGATGGTCTGGGGAAGGCTTAGGGGGATTGCCCATGCCGGTTGCGCGGGTGATCGCTCCGCCTGCATCGTCGCGCTCCACCTCCATCCCTTGCAGCTGCGGATCGCGGATGCGGTGGCTCGCGGTCCCGCGGAAGGGCCTCCACTGGGTTTGGCTGAAAAGGCCCACCTCGTGGAGGGGAGCATTCAGATCGATCCGGCAGAGCCCTTCTGGCCCCTGGGTGCAGTGCCAGCCAAGCTGCCTGGCCAGGGTGAGGGTGGGAGAGGATCAGGCCTGGCCTAACGTGCCCAAACGTCTTTCATCCACGTGACCTCAGCCCCAGCTCGGATTATTCTTATTTGCTCCGGAAAAGGTGGAGTTGGCAAAACCACGCTGACAGCAAATCTTGGCATTGCTCTGGCAAAACTTGGTGAGCGAACAACTGTTCTCGATGCCGATTTCGGTCTGCGTAATCTTGATTTGTTGTTGGGCTTGGAAAATCGAATTATTTATACGGCACAAGAGGTTTTGGCTGAATCATGCAGGCTAGAGCAAGCCTTGGTGAAACATAAACAACAGCCAAATCTGTCTTTGCTTCCTGCAGGAAACCCCCGCATGCTGGAGTGGCTGACTCCAGAGGACATGCAAAAAATCGTCAAATTAGTTGCTGCTCAGTCTGATTATGTTCTGATCGATTGCCCGGCTGGAGTTGAGCAGGGTTTCAAAAATGCGGCACTTGCGTCCCAAGAGGCCATTGTGATCACGACACCTGAAATTTCCGCGGTTCGCGACGCCGACAGGGTGATTGGCCTTCTCAATACAATGAATGTTCAACCTGTGCAGTTGGTTTTGAACCGCGTCCGGCCCAAGATGGTGGCCAATCAGGAAATGCTCGCCCTAGATGCTGTCACCGACATTTTGGCCCTGCCCCTCCTTGGGCTTGTCGTTGAAGATGAACAGGTGATCGTCTCCACAAACCGCGGAGAGCCACTCACACTTTCTGATGCCACATCAGCTGCAGGCAGGGCCTATCACAACATTGCCAGAAGGTTGCGAGGTGAAAATGTTCCTCTGATTGATCCCTCCAAGGAAAGGAAGGGTTTCCGTGCTCGCTTGCTGTCAAAATTCCGCCAGGCAGGGCTGCTTTAAGCAATGGCATTATTTGATTTTATTCAGCGGCTTCTTGGCTTGCAAAAGCCAAGTGCCACGATGGCAAAAGAACGCCTTCAGCTTGTTCTTGCCCATGATCGTAGTGATCTCAATCCAGAGCTTCTTGAACAGATGCGAAGAGAGATCTTGGAGGTGGTGCAAAAGTATGTGGAGATTGATCTTGAGGGCGGCGAAGTCAGCCTGGCCACAGAAGATCGGGTGACGGCACTCGTGGCTAATTTGCCGATCCGACGGGCTAGGGCTATCCCCCTAGAGGCCCCGAACGTTGTGGCCTCTGAGGTTTCCAACCCCATTGCGGGCCCCGCAGTCACTTCAGTGCCCCAAGCCTCTGAGGCACCCCAGGAAGAGGCATTGGGGGCTGCAGCGGAAGACCAGCCAGTCAGCGATACAGGCCCCCTTTGATCTTTAGGTGCGGTTGGGAACACTTGATTCCCATCCGCCCACCATGGCCCATCTGCCACGATCCATCCACATCACCCCAGCCGAGAAAAGGGTGCTCACCCTCATGCTTCAGGGATCCAGCAATGGAGCCATCGCCAGCTGTTTGGCGTTGAGCCGCCGGACCGTTGAGGGGCACGTTTCGGCGCTTCTGCAGAAAACCGGTTGCCGCAGCCGCACCCAGCTTGTGCTTTGGGCCCTTGGTCAGGGGTAAGGTTGCAAGGATCATCAAGCCGGCTTAGCTCAGCGGTAGAGCAGCGCTTTTGTAAAGCGAAGGCCATCGGTTCAAATCCGTTAGCCGGCTTCCTCCCCCTACCCGCCCATGGTCAGCTCCTCCGATCCCAGGGCCCTCCCCGTTTGCCCTGCTGGACTGCTCAGTCGCGCAGCCCCCCAGGGCAGAAGCCAACTCTTC
>JBIIJA010000404.1:0-2592 GCA_044234195.1 Cyanobium sp.
CCTTCCCCCTTGCCCCCCTCCCGATGAGCTTTCCCTTCCAACTGGGCGCCCTGCTCTACGAGGGCAAGGCCAAGCGGGTGTATGCCACCGACCGGCCCCAGGTGTTGGCGGTGGAATTCAAAGACGATGCCACAGCCTTCAACGCCGCCAAGAAGGCCTCCCTCAGCGGCAAGGGGGTGATGAATTGCCGCATCTCCGCCCTGCTCTTCGACCACCTGGCCTCCCGGGGCATCCCCAGCCACTACCTGGGCCTGCTCCAGCCCGGCTGGATGGCGGTGGAGCCGGTGCGGATTCTTCCTTTGGAGGTGGTGATCCGCAATGTGGCGGCCGGTTCGCTTTGCCGCCAACTGCCCATCGCCCCTGGCACCCCGCTGGATCCGCCCTTGCTGGATCTCTATTACAAAGACGATGCCCTGGGTGATCCCCTGCTCACGGAGGCCCGCCTCGAGCGGCTTGCTCTGGTGACCCCCCAGGAACGGCAGATGATCGAAGAGATGGCCCGCCTGATCAATGGGGAGCTCCAGACCTTGCTGGCTGGGGTGGGCCTGCAGTTGGTGGATTTCAAGATCGAGCTGGGCCATGGCCCCGGTGGCCAACTGCTGCTGGCTGACGAGATCAGCCCGGACACCTGCAGGCTCTGGGACCGCGCCATCAGCGACGCCCAGGACCGCATTTTGGACAAAGACCGTTTTCGACAGGATCTCGGTGGCGTTGTCGAGGCCTACGGGGAGGTCCTCAAACGGGTCGAAGGGGTCTGTGCTGAACCCAGGTTTTATCGGTAAGGTCTGCCGGAATTGCGGCCTAGCCGCGCAGCAGAGGAGTCATGCCTGGCGATCGCCCCCGAACGACGCCCGTTCCGCCGTCCCGATCGCCAGGGATAGCCACAGCCCTACCCCTCCTCTCCCTGGCCCTGTTGGGCCAGGGGGCTGCCTTTGCTCGCGAGCAACCCCAATCGGCCGCCCCCACCCAGGACCCCAGCCAGACGCTGGCCTTGGCTTCACCGGGGGCCCCGTCTGCCCTGCTGCCCCCTGAGCGGGCAGCCACCGCTGGCGCCACGCCGACCCCCCTGCCGGTGGCGCCACCCCCACCCGTGGATGCCGGCCTGATGGCCCAGGCCAGCCCCACCACCACCGACCCAACGGCGGGAGATCCCGCCAAGTCCCCCAGCGGGGAGGCCGATGCACCCCCCACGAGCGATGCGGCTCCTGTCACGCCCCAGCCCTTTGGCACCCCGTCTGAACCCACCCCCACCACTCCCGAGGTCCAGACCCCTGCCCCCCTCACCCCTGAGGTGGTCAAGCCCCAACCGGCCCAAAGCAATGAGCCGAGAGTGTTGCTCAGCGAGGTGGTGATCGAGGGTTTGCAGGGCCATCCCGAGAGGGAGCGGCTCGAGCGTGCTGCCTATTCCGCCATGGTTTCCTCCCCCGGAACGGAGGTGACCCGCAGTGATTTGCGCAAGGACCTCGCGGCGATCTACGCGACGGGCTGGTTTTCGGATGTGCGCATCGAGCCCGTGGATTCCGCCCTCGGGGTGCGGCTGCTGGTGAAGGTTGTGCCCAACCCGGTGCTCACCAAAGTCACCCTGGATCCGCCCGATGCCAAGCTGCCGGCCTCGGTGGTGCAGGACACCTTCGCGGCGGACTACGGCAAAACCATCAATCTGAACAGCCTGCAGACCCGCATCCAGGAGCTGCAGAAGTGGTATGCCGACCAGGGCTACTCCCTGGCCCGGGTCACCGGCCCCAGCCGGGTGAGTCCGCAGGGGGAACTGGTGTTGGGCGTGCGGCAAGGCATCGTCAACGGGGTGGAGGTGCAATTCCTCAACAAGGAAGGATCCGCCACCAACGACAAGGGCCAGCCCATTCGCGGCAAGACCAAATCCTGGGTGATCACCCGGGAGATCTCCATGAAGTCTGGCGAGATCTTCAATCGCCGCAATCTGGAGGACGACATCAAGCGCCTCTACGGCACCGGCCTTTTCAGTGATGTGAAGGTCACCCTGCGCCCGGAACCCTCCGACCCTGGCCGCATCACCATCGTGCTGGGCATCGTGGAGCAATCCACCGGCTCCCTCTCGGGCGGCCTCGGCTACAGCCAGAGCCAGGGCGTGTTCGGCCAGGTGCAGGTGCAGGACAGCAACTTCCTGGGACGGGCCTGGGACGTGGCCACCAGCTTCACCTATGGCCAGTTCGGTGGGTTGGCCGATGTCACCTTCACCGATCCCTGGATCAAGGGCGATCCCTTCCGCACAGCCTTGCGGGTGAAGGGGTTCGTCAGCCGAGATGTGCCCCAGATCTTCCAGAGTCAAGATAATGGCAGCATCTACACCGCCTCAGACTTCTATGAGGCCCCTGGCACAAAAGTTGCCTACAACACCAATAATCGCAACAACCCTGAGGGCAAAGTCTTCAGCAGTGTGCAGAAGGCCAAGGAGGCTGATTCGGATGTCAGCTGGTATGACTTTGATGGCAACTCGGTGGTGATCCAGCGGGTGGGTGGCAATGTGCAGGTGGTGCGTCCATTGAATGGGGGCAATCCATTCAAACGGGCGAAGTGGAATGTGATTGTGGGCTTTAGTGGCCAGCAGGTCAC
>JBIIJA010000227.1:0-4416 GCA_044234195.1 Cyanobium sp.
CCTCAAGCCCGCAGGCGTGCCCGCAGCTTGCGGCTGAAGCCGAAAGCCATGCCCGCCCCCATCAAGGGCAGGGGCCCTGGCACAGGCACTCCCGTAGTGAAGGCCACGCTGTGGTAAGCCCCGGTGGGGTTGTTGTAAATGAAATCAAGGGAAGAATAAGTTCCCAGCATTTGGACAACAAATCCATCACTCTGAGAGTTGGTTCCTGAAGCTATCACCGTTGAGCCGGAGACGGTGGCATTCGATGCTTGCGCCAAGATGAAGGGCTGAGAAAATACGAAGGATTCCACTGGATCAATAAAACTGAAAAAGAGATATGGATTTTGAACAGGCTGAGTGAATGCAAGACTAATCAATTGATTGGTGGTATTGCTACCAATCACTGCGGAAGTGGGAGATGTACGAACGAAGTCATTTGTACCAGGCCCGATGATGATGTCTGTGGAGGCCACGACCCCAGAATTTCCATCTGCCGCACCAGTATTAAAGCTAACGGAGACAGGCGAGCTGGGGCACGGAGGGATTGGGCCGCTGAGCACGGCAGAGATTGTGGCCCCAGGGCTGACGCTGGACCCGAATGCAGGCGTGCAGACAGTGGTGACAGCTTGTGCAGGCGCCGTCATCAAGGGTGCGACGCAAACACCGATTGTGGCGATGCAAGCAAGTTGCCGAGGGAAAGTCATAAGAAAAAAATTTTTGACAAAAACTACCCCCCCCCAAAATTTTTTGTCAACAACAATATTGAGACCCAAACGGATCCCTCTTTAGACTAACGGATGGGCCCCGTCGTGCCCGACCACGGCACGGGCCCCAGGCGCAATCGCTTGCCATGGGCATACCTGAATGCTGGAAGCAGCAGCAAGGAGGCCAGCAATCATTCGGGGCAATGTCCTTCAGATCGATGGCCGAGATTGGGATCCATGCGATGGCTACATTGCTGGTGGTCCCAGCGGCGGCAAAACAATGGAGAAGGAGTTCTCCCGGGCCACAGGGATCGGCGCCTGGGCCGCCGGGGGTTTGCTCGGAGGCTTGATCGGCTCCCTGGTGGCGGTGTTGCTCACCGAACTGATCAAGTGGGGGTTGGATGTGGGCGCCGGGCTGGGGGGCGTGTGGCTGCGGGTTCTGCCTTTGCTGGGGGTGAGCCTGGCGATGCTGATTCTCTTTGGCTTGGGCAAGGGCCAACCGGTGCAAACGATCGCGCCGCTCCAGAGCCCACGTCAAAGGGCGGGTGGCTCGCTCACGAGCTGGTATTCCTTTCCCCATGACATCGCCAGGGCCGATCTCACCGGCGATGTCGTCAACGCCTCTGGCGTGGAAGAGCGCTTCCCCTGGAGCCTGGCGCCCCTGCGCGCTCTGGCGATCCTCGCCACCGTGGGGCTGGGGGCCCCCATGGGCACCGAATCCCCCGCGGCTCACATCGGGGTGGCCACGGGAAGCTGGTTGGGCAGCGTGGCGCCGGGGCTGCGCCAGCTGGTGCGCCCCCTGGCGATCGGGGGTGGAGCGGCCAGCGTGTCGGCCCTGTTGGGCATCCCGCTGGTGGGAAGTTGCTTCATGTTTGAGCTGGCAAAACGGCGCCAGATCCCCCTCACGCCCCAGCGGGCCGCGGCCATGCTGACGGGCGGACTCGCTGGCTGGGGCGTCAACGCCTGGCTCCAACTCAATCTCATCCGGCTGGTGGTGCCGAAAGTGCCCCCCGAGGGGTTCATGGCGGCGGTGCAGGCCACACTCTTGATCGGCGGTGTGGCCGGGGCTCTGACGGCCCTCACGGGGGAGGCGATCTATTGGGCCAGAGGCTGGCGCAACCGCCCCGTGGCTCGCCTGCTGGTCGGTGGGGGGCTGATGCTTGGCCTGGCCCTTCTGATCGGCTGGCTGGCCACACCTGCCGCGGCCTTCGGGCCAGGGGGCGCGGCGATCGTGTGGGCGGAAACCGCCGAGGCCTCACCTGCCCGCCTGCTGGCTCTGGCCTTGCTGCGGGCGGGGTCCACCACCGCGGCTGTGCTCGCGGGGGGCTGCGGCGGGGTGTTTGTTCCATTTCTGGCGATCGGTGATCTGAGCGGCCGTGTGTTCGCGGCGCCCTTTGGCATCCCGGCTGATCTGGCCGGCGCCGCCGGAGCTGCTGCCGGCATCGCGGGCGGCTACCGGCTGCCGCTCACCGCCATGGCCATGGTGCTGGGCGTAGGCGGACCTGAAGGCGCCAAAGTCACCTGTCTGGCCACCGTGGCGGTGGCGGCCCTATCCGGCCTGCTCACGGCGAGGGCCGCCAATACGGCCTCGTCAGCGGTGCGGGCCTTGCTGCGGGGCGAGTAACTGCGACGGCCCAGCACAGGCCTCAGTCAAGATCACGACCGATGGCAGAGTGAACGGGTGGATAAACCTTGTTTTTCTCAAGAACAACCAGGGAATCGTGGACATGAATGCCGGAGCATTCCTGGCTGACAACGGCTTGGTTCAATTGTCGTGCGTGATACCAATGGTGCATATCATCGATCAGATCCCTCGTAAATCCGAAGAAATTCTTTTTGGACCGATATCCCCCGTCAAAACTTTCCCAATAGGAAGTATGCAAATCTTCGATCATGTATATCCCGCCAGAACTCAAATGCGGAAACAGGAATTTTAAAGTGATCGGTATATGCGACATGCGATGACTACCGTCATCTAAAATGATATCCACACCTCCCATTTCTTTGACAACAGAATCTAAAAAGGCAGTATCAATCTGAGAGCCGATTCTCACCTGCCCAGCTAGCCCGTTAAATCTCTCGCAGGCAGGGTCGATGTCAATTCCATAAATAGTGGCATCTTCGCCAAAGTATTTTCTCCACATCTGCATACTCCCGCCTTTGCTGACACCGATCTCAAGGAATTTAATTTTTCTCCCTCGAAAAGAAGAAAAATAACGGTCATACAAAGGGATGTAATGGTGCCACTTATGAACGACAGGCCCTGTATTATTAGTAAAGATGTCTAGCAACCCGCCGCAATCGCCATACTTCTCGCAAATATCTTTCTTGATGTCAGATGGAAGGCCAGAAGGAAAGCAGTATTTGTTAACAATTTCATAGTCTGGAATCTCCGGCGGATCAGATAATTTACTGGCCGTTAAAACCTTTGAGATGGCCTTCCTGGCAAACATTTTAGGACTTAACGGTTTCTTTTTGTCCACCCAGTCACTCTGTTTGTTATTAGTGATATTAGCTTATTGCAAGCGTTCAGGTCAAGGGGCTGTGGTTCTTGGGTCTGGCATTGTTGTGTTTTTGGGCTCGTGAAGGGCTTAGGTGCCCTGCACCAGTCCCATTGGCTTTTCCATCACTGCCGGTCTTCATCCCCCGGCGTTCCAAGTTGTTTGGGTTTTTCTGAGCCTGGCGTCCCGGCCGCTGCATCATGCTGATGCTCTGCCTTCGGCGGTCCACAGCCAACCATCGTGACTCCTCAGACCATCTTCAAAGTGGTGCTTCTCCTGGGCGTGGTGCTCCTGGTGATGGCCATCGGCATCCGGACCCGCCTGGAGCGGCCGCTGTTGCTGCTGCGGAGGCCGGCCCTGGCCCTTCGCGCCATGGTGGCGATGTATGTGGCGCTGCCGGCCTTTGTGCTCCTGCTGGTGTGGTTGATGCCGCTCAGGGAGGGCGTGGGGGCGGTGTTGCTGGGGTTCGCGGTCTCCCCAGTCCTGCCGCCGTGGGCCAAGAAGGGTGTGGCGGTGGGAGGGCAGGACGACTACGTGATCGGCCTGCAGGTGCTCTCCTCCGTCGTCGCGCTTCTGGTGGTGCCCCTGATGATCCTCATCGGCTACAAGGTCTTTGGCGTGCAAACCAGGCTGGCTCCCCTGGCGGTGGAGCAGGTGCTGCTCGTCACCGTCGCGGCTCCCCTGGCCCTCGGCCTGGGCCTGGCCCGCCTCTGGCCGGGCACCGCACCGCGGCTGGCGGCCCTTGCCGATCGGGTGGGGGGGGTGGTGCTCCTTCTTGGCGTAGGGGTGCTCCTCCTCCTGCGCGGCCGGGCGATCCTGGAGGTGTTAGGCCAGGGCACGCTCCTGATCACCCTCGCCGTCGTCGCCTTTGGCCTGCTCATGGGGCACAGCCTTGGTGGCCCCGATCCCGGCAACCGGGCCGCGCTGGCGTCAGCCACGGTCTCCCGCCATCCCGCCATCGCGCTCCTGGTGGCTACGGGCGCCTTCCCTGACAACGACGGCACCATCCTCGGCACGGTGCTGCTCTACCTGCTCGCCTCCCTCTTGCTGCCCATCCCCTACGAAAGGAGGCTCCGGTAGGGGCCCTGCAGACCCTGGCGCCACACCACCACCGCCAGCCAGTGGATCCCCACCGCCGGCCAGAGGGAGCCGCTGACGACATAGGCCAAGGCGCAGGCCAGCCCCAACAGGCTCACCTGCGGCAGGTAGCGGGGGTCCGCCCAGCGGCTGTG
>JBIIJA010000142.1:0-5852 GCA_044234195.1 Cyanobium sp.
GGGGGCCCCACCAGTTCGGAGACCGAGGGTGAGCCCGTGCCAAGCGACGAACAACCCGACGCTGAGGGCCACCCAAGGCACCATCGCAAGGGGTGCCACCCCATCAAGGGCGCTGGGCAAGAGCAGGGCGCGGAAGAGCACCTCCTCCAGGATCGCCGGCACAAACAGGAAGCGGACGGCACGGGGCAGGAGCTGGTGCCATGGGCTCCAGTGCCACCGCCTTGGCAGCACACCACTGCGCCATCCCAGGGTGAGGGCGCTGGCGCCGTAGCCGATCCCAATCCCCAGAATCCAAAGCGGGTTGGCGGGAGTCCACTCGGGGAAGAGGCTGTCGCCAAGCCGGCCGAGCAGGAGGGGCACCCCAGGCACTTGCCCAAACAGGCCGGTTGGGGCGAGGGGCTCGAAGCGGGGATGGCCCCCAGGGATCTGGTTGGTGCGCAGCACCAACAGGGGCAGGCCAGCCCGCAAAAACTCTGCGGCGAAGAGGTCGTGGGCACTGCGGGGGAAGATCGAGCGCCAACTCAGCAGGGCGTCCTTGAGGCTCTGGCTGGTCTCAAACAGATCGGCCCCTGGGCGAAACGTGGTCGTGGTGGCTGAGCCGGTGCCGGCGGCCAGGGCTCGGGCGGCGTTGTTGGCCCAATCGCCCCGCACCCGCCCGAAGGGCTTGAGCAGGCGATCAAAGGCCACCCCGAGCTCCCTGAACCGTTCCCGATCAAAGGCCGACATGGGGATCGACTCGCCCTGCTCCCGCAACTGACGGATGGCGATCCACAGGGCCTGGCCGGAATCCTGCACGCAAGACGTGGAGGGGGTGACCAGGGCCACGCCCGTGCCATCGCCGCTGCGGTAGCGGGCCGCAACGATCTCCGTCTGCAGGGCGATCGCATCCAGCACCGCCCCACCAATCGGCACCAGCACATCAGAGAAGGGACGAAGGCCGATCCAGCCCCGTTGCAGGCTGCCGGCATAGGCGCTCCAGTCCTGGCTGCCAGCAACGATGCCGTTGGGATTGCTGGCATAGATCTGGTGGTAGCGGATCGCCAGGCGCGGCTGGCCGGTGAAGGCGTCGCGCACCACCTGGGCCTCCCCAAAGGAGAAATGGCCGGTCACGGTCCAGCCCGGGGTGGGTTCGCCATCCTGGCCGCCAATCCCACCAAACAAATGCATCAGAAGGGCCCGCTCCCCCAGCTGCCAGGGCGGCGGTGGTTTGCCCTCTGGCATGAGGGCCGCGCTGTGGAACGTGGCCCGCTTCAGCAGTGGCCGGCTCCAGTTGTCGTGGTGCACGAACGCCAGGGCGGCATTTGTGCCGCGCACCACCCGCTCTGGGGTGAGCTGAAGCTTGGCGTAGGGCAGCAGCGCCTGCACCGTGAACACCCCATCGGCAGCCGGGGCGCCCTGGATCAACCAGCCCTGGCCGTTGAGGGGGGAGCCCCCCAGCTCCGCCGGATCGATCATGCGCCGGCCAAAGCGATCGGGGGGCAAGTCGGGGATGCGGATGGTCTCGGCCACCCCGTCGAAGCGGGCGCGGGCGGGATGGAAGTGGCGCACCCGCCACAACCCCTCCCCCCTGGCCGGCCCCACCACCGTGACGAGCCCCTGCCAGCGGCCCGTGATCTGCACCGGAGGGCGGGCGATGCGCAACTCCCCATCCCCCACCGTCACCTCTTCCAACGCCACGGTGAGGTCGTCGTTGGGGCGGGCCCCGGCGAGCGACTGCAACGGGCCGACCCGGCGCCCATCCAGGCGAGTGGGAACCACATTGGCCTGGGCCGCCGCCTGCCGCGCCTCCTCGCCCAAACGGATGTCGGTGGTGACGGTGGCCACCAGCTGGTTGAGCTGGGGGAGATCGGCCCAGCGCAGCCGCTGCCGCTCACCGATGAGGCCCTGCTGCGCCGTAGGGGTTTGCTCCAGCACGATCCACACCCAGTCGTCCTTGGGAGCCCGGGGATCGGCGATCTCGGCCGGGGTGGGCAGCAGCAACCGGCCGATCCATTCGGCGCTGGGGCGGTAGAGATCGCCCCGGGGGCGTTGGCTGAGGGGATAGCTCTCGGGGCGACTCCAGGGGGAGCGGAGAGCAAGGGCTTCACTGCTCTGGGGCAGGGGGTTGGTGGGGGTGCCCAAGGCGACCGGGGACGACGGCGCCGGGGGGGGACCCGCCAAGGCTGGCGCAAGCGGGATCGTGACCAACCCTTGCCAAACACTCAGTGCCACGACAAGGGCAAGAAGACAAAGGGTGGCCCGCCTGCGACCACCCCGCGGTGGGCGACCCATCACCACAGCACGACAAATAGAGAGTTGAACTTATCGGAGCGGCTGGCGCTGGCAGCCTGGGCCTGTGGTGGCTCCACGATGGCTTCGGCAGGCTCCCCACCCAGCCCCCCGGCTTGCTCGACGCCCCAACCTTCCTGAATCGCGCAATGCTCTCGGCCTCCGCCCTGGCGCGGGGCGCAACAGGGCTAGGCTCTGCGCAAGTTTTGCGCTGGGGAAACCGCCAGCCCCAGCACCGGGTGAGCTTCCAGGGCCGCGATGAAGGTTTTTCTCAGCCATTCCTCCAGCGACAAGCCCGCCGTGGAGGCCCTGGCCCGCCACCTGCGCCAGGAGGGGATCGACGCCTGGCTCGACAAGTGGGAGATCGCCCCCGGCGACGACATCATCGCCAAGATGAACGAGGGCCTGGAGCAGGCCGACGCGGGGGTGATTGTGTTTTCGGCTCAGTCGCTGCATAGCCCCTGGGTGAACGCCGAGGTGAGCAGCCTCACCCACGAGCGGATCAAGACAGGCCAGCCTCTGATTCCGGTGCAGGTGGGGAAAGACGCCTACATCCCGCCGCTGTTGCGGCCCCTCTGCCGCCTAAGCATCGACGACCACGAGGCCATCGCCGACGCCCTGCTCCATCGGCGCCCCGGCCCGCCGCCCCTGGGCGAGCCAGCGGCCCAAGACACGGAACGGGTGGGGCTGCGGCTGGAGCGCCGGGCCGAGGGCGGAGTGGCAGTCGAGGCCAGGGTGGGGGGCGAGGGGAGGTTTACGGGCGCGTATCCGGAGGTGCCGGCGGCGGTGCGGGAAGGCCGGGTGGCGTTTTTGAGGGGATTTGGCGGCGGCTCCCGCCAAGGGGGCGCCGCCGAGCGGGCCGCCATCGACGCTGAACTGCTGGCCCTCGGCCAGGCCCTGGCCGCCTTCTGCCTGCCGGAGGGGGCCGTCGAGGCCCTGGCGCGGCTGGTGGATGGGGCCGGGGTGGGCAGCGAGGTGCGGGTGGAGATCGAGGCGGAGGATCCGGAGCTGTTGGGGTTGCCGTTTGAGGCGCTGCGGCTGCCCGACGGGCGGCTGCTGGCCACCCAGCCGGCGGTGGTGCTGCGGCGCCGGCTGCCCGCGCCAGCCAGGCCTCCGCAACCGCCCTTGGCGGGCCCCCTGACGGTGCTGGTGGCGGTGGGCGCCCCCGATGAGGGCTGCACCGCCGCGGCGGTGCTCGATCACGAGCGAGAGCTCCAGCACATTCTCGATGCGGTGGAGCCGGCCCAGCGGCTCGACAACGTGGAGGTGAAGATCCTGGAGGTGGGCCACCCCGAGGCGATCGCCAAGGCGATCGAGGCGGACGCCTACCACGTGCTGCATCTGAGCTGCCATGGCAGCCCCGGCAGCCTGGAGCTGGAGGATGAGGACGGCCAGGCGGTGCCCGTCACGGCGGCGGAGCTGGTGGCGCCGCTGCGACAGCTGGGGCGGCCGCTGCCGCTGGTGGTGCTCAACGCCTGCCACGGGGGCGTGGAGGCCAACGAGGAGGCCGGCGTGGGCGCCAGCCTGGCCCAGGCGTTGATCCAAGCGGGCATCCCCAGCGTGGTGGCGATGCAAACCAGCGTGAGCGACCGCTACGCCAGTGAGCTGGCACGGGCGTTTTACAGCCATCTCAGCCGACGGGAGCCAGTGCTGGCCGGCCGGGCCCTGGCGGCGGCGCGCAGCGAGCTGGAGGCGGAGCGGCTGCGCCAACTCAGCCAGGGCGCCCCTCCGGCGGAGTATTGGCCGGAGGCGGCCACCGCGGCCCTCTATGGGGCGGGGGAGGAACGGCCCCTGGCCGATTTCGGGCGCGACAAGGAGCCGCTGCGGGAGCCGCCGGTGCGCCAGCTGGCGGGGCCCGTGCCCCAATTGGCGATTGGCGATCTGGTGGGTCGTCGTCGCGAGCTGCGGGCCACCCTGCGATGCCTGCGCGACGGCAACCAGAGCGGTGGGGTGCTGCTGCGGGGCATCGGCGGGGTGGGCAAGAGCAGCCTGGCGGGCCGGGTGATGCAGCGACTGGCGGAGGATGGCTGGACGATCGCCAGCCACAGCGGCCGGCTGGATCTGCGGGCGATCGGCCTGGAGGTGGGCCTGGCCCTGTTGCAGGAGGGCCGCGCAAGCGCACGACCGCTGGCCGAGATGCTGCTCCAGCGAACCCTGGAGGACGAGCTGCGCTGGCGGCTCCTGAGCCAGCTGCTGGCCCAGGAGCCGCTGTTGCTCGTGCTCGACGACTTCGAGCAAAACCTGAGCCCCGGCGGCGAAGCCTTTCTGGATCCCGATGCGGGACTCCAGCTGGAGCGGTTGCTCGCGGCGGCGCGGCGGAGCCGGCTGCTGCTCACCTGCCGCCACCCCCTGCCCTCGGGCGGGGAGAGGGTGCAGGAGGTAGAGCTGGGCCCCTTGAGCGGGGCCGAAACCCGCAAGTTGGTGCAGCGGCTGCCGGGCCTGCGCCAGCGGCCGGCGGAGGAGGTGGGGGCGGCTTTGCGGCTGATCGGCGGCCATCCGCGGCTGCTGGAGTTTCTCGATGCCCTGCTCAGCCAGGGGGAGGGCCGGCTGCCGGCGGTGACCCAGCGGCTGCGCCAGACCCTGGCGGCCGCGGGCCTGGAGCTGGGCGCGCCGGCGACGCGGCTGGAGGAGCGGCTGCGGCAAACGGTGGCCCTGGGGCTGCGGGATGTGCTGCTTGAGGAGCTGCTGGCGATCGCCCGCCAGCGGGGCGACGAGGGGGTGTTGCTGCAACTGGCGGTGTCCAACCTGCCGCTGGCGCCCCAGGGGCTGGCGCGGATGTTGGCGCCGGAGCTGGAGGCCGCCGCGGTGGGGCCGGCGCTGGAGCGCCTCGGAGCCCTCTCGCTGGTGGTGCGCGACGCCAACGGCCAAGCCTGGGTGCACCGCTGGACCGCCGAAGGCCTGGCGGAGCGGAGCGCCCCGAGCGAGCTGGCGGAGCGCTGCCGCCGGGCTGGCGACTACAGGCTCTGGCGGGTCCAGAACGAGAGCTACGCCCTGGAGGACGGCATCGAGGCCCTGCGCAACTACCTGCAAGGCGGGCAATTCGACCAGGCGGCGGCCGTGGCCCAGGGCTGCCTGGAGAAGCTGCAGGAAAATAGCCAAACCCTGGCCGTCGCCAGCCTCGCCGCTGAGGTGCTCGACACTTTGCCGGTGGAGCACGGCGGCTTCCCCTGGATCGCTGACGCGGAGGCCAGGGCCCATGGGGCGCTGGGCCGAACGGATCGGGCCTTTTGGCGGTCGCAGCAGCTGCTGGAGCGGCAGCAGCGCCTGGCCGCAGCCGAGCCCGATCGCGCCGATCTTCAGCGCGATCTCTCCGTCTCCTACAACAAAATGGGCGATCTCTATCGTGCCCTCGGCCAGGGTGAGCCCGCACGCCAGGCCTATCAAAACAGCCTCACCATCTTTGAGCGCCTGGCCGCAGGCGAGCCCGATCGCGCCGATCTTCAGCGCGATCTCTCCGTCTCCTACAACAAAATGGGCGATCTCTATCAGGCCCTCGGCCAGGGTGAGCCCGCACGCCAGGCCTATCAAAACAGCCTCACCATCTTTGAGCGCCTGGCCGCAGGCGAGCCCGATCGCGCCGATCT
>JBIIJA010000405.1:0-2589 GCA_044234195.1 Cyanobium sp.
TGGCCGGCCACATCTGGCCGATCTGGCTGGGTTGGCGCGGCGGCAAGGCGGTGGCCACCGGGCTCGGCATGCTGTTGGGCCTGGCCTGGCCGGTGGGATTGGCCTGTTTCGGCCTGTTCCTGAGCGTGTTGGCCGTCAGCCGCATCGTTTCGCTCTCCAGCATGGTGGCGGCCATCGGCCTGCCCCTGCTGATGCTGGGCTGGTTTCCCCAGCACGGCGGATTTCGTCCCGCCTATCTCGCCCTCGCCCTCCTGACGACCCTGCTGGTGCTCTGGCGCCACCGCAGCAATCTGCAGAGGCTGTTGGCGGGCACGGAACCCAGGCTGGGGGACTCCAAGGCGTCTTAAGCCAGATCGCGGCTGCGTTCCGCGGCCGCCAACACAGCCTCCAACAAGGCCGAACGCAAGCCGGATCGCTCCAGCTGGCGCAGGCCGGTGATTGTTGTGCCAGCAGGGCTGCTCACCATGTCCTTGAGCTGGCCGGGATGGAGATCCTTCCCCTCCAGCAGTGCCACGGTGCCAGCGAGGGTGCGCTGGGCCAGGGGCAGGGCGAGGGAGCGGGGGAGCCCAGCAGCGACGGCGCCATCAGCCAGTGCCTCCACCACCAGAGCCACAAAGGCCGGCCCCGAGGAGGTGAGTGCCAGGAAGGCATCCAGCTGAACTTCCGGCAGGGCCCACACCTCACCCACCCGCCGAAACAGCTGCTCAAGCCAGTCCCGCTGGGCCGGGGATGGATCCTGTCCCCAGGCCAGCGCCGTCAGGCCACTGCGCACGAGGGCCGGAGTATTTACCACAGCTCTGACGCAGGTTCGGGTGGGGAAAAGACGCTGCAGCCGCTCCAAGCGCACACCCGCCAACACGGAGATCAGGAGCTGCTCAGAAGGATCCTCCAAGGATTCCGCACTGATCGCCGCCGCGTCTTTCGCCACCGTCTCAAGCTGCTGGGGCTTGACCGCCAGCAACACCACCTGTGACCTCCAGGCAGGGGCCGGATCGGTGCCCACCTGCAGGATGTGGCCGGCGAGCGGGGAATGGGCCCATCGGGCCCTGGAAGCCTCGCTGCCCACCACCGCGCAAAGGGTTGCAGGAGAGATGAGGCCGTCAGCGATCCACGGCTCAAGAAGGGCCTGGGCCATTTGCCCTAGACCCACCACTCCGAAGGAACTGGGCTGAACGGGGGCCTGAAGGGTCAACCCAGAAAATCGGAGCGACCCCAAGCGGGGCTGGGGGCCGCATCCTGGGGTTCAGGGGTGACGGAACGATGGTTGGAGCTCACCGAAGGGGAGGCCCCTTCATCGGCACCCGCTGCCGTCACCGTGACACAGCTGGGGGCAAACAGGAAGATGCTCTCGCCAACCCGTTCCTGGTGGCCGTCGATGGCGTAGGTGCCCCCAGCCACAAAATCCACGGCACGCTGGGCTTGATCTGGCTCCATCATGGTGAGATTGAGAATCACGGTTTTCCGTTCGCGCAGGGCCTGAATGGCCCGGGGCATCTCATCAAAGCTGCGGGGTTCCATCAGGAGCACTTCGGCCACCGCATTGGTGAGCCCGGGCATGCCGATGACATTGGTGCCCGCGAAGGGATCCTCTCCACTGGGGGCAAAATCCGGGCTCAGTGCCAGAGCAGAGGAGCTGCGAGTGGTGCTGGTGGTCGGTTCAAAGGCTTCACCAGCGTCGTAATCCAGCTCATCGTCGTAATCGCCATCGAGGTAGTCGTCACCAGACACGACAGCACGGAGACGGGAAAACAACGACACGAATCAGGCCTCGAGGGGTGGAGCTTGCACCTGGATAGCGTCCCATAGGTCCGCATGCAACCACCTGTGGTGTGGTCTTCCGGTGATCCGGCCACCTTAGCTGCCCGGAACGGGCCGCTCGCCAAACAGGGTTGAACCCAGACGAACCCAGGTGCTGCCTGCTGTTACGGCCTCCTGCCAGTCGCCGCTCATGCCCATCGACAGCTCCGGCAACTCCAACTCCCTCGCCAGATCGGCACACCGCTGGAAGAGGGCCAAGCGCTCCTTGCTCTCGAGCCCCTGCGGAGGGATCGTCATCAGGCCGCGCCATCGGAGGGGGGCCATCCCCGCCAGGGTGGGCCACAGCTGGCGCAAGACGTCGGGATCGAAACCTGTTTTTCCAGGATCGCTCAGCAACTTCACTTGGGCGAAGACCACCGGCGAGAAACCCTCTTCCTCGGCAATGCGCTGCAGTCGCTCGGCCAAAGGGAGGCTGTCCAGGGAATGGATGGTGCCGAAGTGCCGGAGCACCCCCCGCGCCTTGTTGGCCTGCAGGCGGCCGATGAAGTGCCAGTCGAGGGGCGGTAGATCCGCCAATTCCAGCTGCTTGGCCTGGGCTTCCTGCAGGCGGCTTTCCCCAAAGCTGCGCTGACCGAGCGCCACCGCCTCCCGGATAGCCGCGGCGGGGTGGCCCTTGCTGACCGCCAGCAACTGGCAGCTGGGAGGCAAGCTGCGGCGCACCGCCAGAAAGCGATCGGCCATCGTGCTCACGGTGGCCATGGGCGCTCAAAGAAATGTTTGATCGAAAAGTTGGCGCCAGCGACCCAGCTCCTGGGGGCCTTCCCGACGGGC
>JBIIJA010000064.1:0-8723 GCA_044234195.1 Cyanobium sp.
GCTGACCTCGCCCCCCATGGCATGGCTCACATCACAGGGGGGGGCTTGCCGGAAAATCTGCCTCGCTGTCTGCCAGAGACAATGCATGCCGAGATCGATCCGGATAGCTGGACACGGCCAGCTCTGTTTCGCTGGCTGCAAGAGCAAGGCCAGGTGCCGGAATCCGATCTCTGGCACACCTTCAATCTTGGGGTGGGCTTTTGTCTTGTGGTCAGCCCTGAGGCCGTGGCCCCCGTGCTGGAGGTTTGCCAGAGCTGTGGGCACAGGGCCTGGGAGATGGGCTGCATCGCGCCAGGCAGAGAACCCGACCTGGGCGTCGTTGGCTTGCCCCTGACGCCAGGTTTCAAGACATAGGCCTACAACCTGAGCAGCAAGCTTTGAGACCCTGATTTTTCTCCCTAAGGTGAATTGGCGTGTCTCTTGAGACCGCTCTGTTCGGCCATCGCAACAGTTCATACCCTTCTCATACCCCCAATGTTGAATACCTCAACCCGTATCACGCGTCGGCGCAGTTCCGCCGGTCCCACCCCTCCTCAGCGTCCCCAGCAGCAGCCTCGCCTCAAGCCCAGGGATCCCTCTGCTCGTCAGACCGGACAGACGGGGGGGCAACGACCCACCTTTCTGACCTTGCGCGACCACGGCAAGGTTTACGTGGCGGATCTCCCCCGGCTTTCCGATGGGCAACTCATCCAGATTTTCAAAGAAGCTCAGAGCGTTCTTGATAGTTTGAACCGACGACTGGGTGAACTGGATGCCCAGGTGTTCCTCAATCAGGCTGACCAGGACACCCGTATCCGGGCCACAACCAAGCGTGATGTCACGGAACGTTTTCTCAACGCCATCGCCCAGGAGCAGGAGCTCAGGCGCAGTAATCCAGCGCTGCGGGCCGCCGCCGGGGAATCCCTCGCCCGGGCGTTTCTGGAATTGGCCCGCCATCGCTTGCCTGGATCCACCTTTGATTCTCTGCTCCAGGAGGCACTCACCGCCTGCGATCCCACTGAGCAGGGGTTAGCTGGATCGATTGATGAGGCCGAGATGCTTCGGAGGTTTCAAGGCCCTGAGAGCGAAAGTGAGCCGGAGGAGGTGGCCACCACCTTGCTGCCCGTGGTGATCTCCGCGGAGATCTGAGCCACCCCTCAAGCGCTCTGAAAGGGATTGGCAGGCATGCGCACGGTGTTGGCGAAGGCGAGGGCATCTAATTCCGCCCTTTCTTCACTGGATAAATGCCAGGCCAGGGCACCTGCGGCTTCCTCCACCTGTTCGCTGCGCCTGAGGCCAGGAATCGGCATGGCTCCATGGGCTCGGCACCAATTCAGGGCGACGGCCGCAGCAGGTGCCTCTCGGGCCGTCGCCATGCGAAGCAGCCCCTCCCGCAGCGAGCTGGCTCCCTTTTCCAAGCGAGCAAACAAGACCCCCCGAGGGCCCCTAGGGATGGGTCGCCCGGTTCCCTCAATCGGGGCCAACCAGCCAAGAGCTAGGGGGCTGTAAGCAATCAGCTCCACCCCAAGCTCCTCGCAAACCTGAGCCACACCTCCAGGGGCAGCCGCCTCAGGCGCCAGCAGGGAAAATTGCACCTGCAGGCTTGTGAGTCGCACCCCCCGTTTCGCCAGGTGTGCATACAGGTGCCGCAACCTCCGGGGACCAACGTTGGACACCCCAAGTTCCGCCACCACTCCTGATTCAACCCAATCCGCCAGGTTGTCGAGGAGAGGCAGCTCTTGCCAGGGGGCATAGCGGGCCGTGCTCCAATGCAACTGCACCCGATCCAACTTTCCCTGGAGCCGTTCCCGAGAGGCGGCCAGGGCTCGGTCAAACCCCCTGCGGCCAAGGCGCCATGGGAACGGAGCCAGCTTGGTGGCCACCGTCAATCCATCCCTCTGGGCGGATGGCAGGGCCGCACACCAGGCGCCCAGCAGCGCCTCGCTGCGACCTTCCCAGCGCCCGGTGCCATAGGAATCCGCCGTGTCGAAGAAGTGGAAGCCCAGGGCGATCGCCCGCTCAAAAGTGGCCCGGAGCTGACTGTCTTGCTTGGGGTCGTAGCCCCAGAGAAATTGATTGCCCCAGGCCCAGGTGCCGACACCGATGGAGGGGGAACCGGCAGGAGATGACATCCTCTGCTCAAGGGCTGAAGTGGCCATGATGCACTCAGAATGTTGTCCGTTCGCTTTGGCTACGGCCTCACCCCCCGGCACCTCACCCAGCTCTGCGTCAGGCAGCAATGCCATCAACCCCCCCGCTCCCAACCCTGGTGCCGGGGAGAAGGAGGTGTTGCCATCCCACTCTGGAGCGGATCCTGTGCTGTGCGCCCATTGTGGGCGAACGGCTCGCAATGGCCTCACTTGCCAAGGGATCTGCGTGGCTGACTCCGGCTACTGACGCTGCGTTTGTTGCAGGGTGTGCAGTTTCGTGGCCTTTTCCCTGGAAAACCAAGGGAACTTAAGAATTGCTTTAGGGTCTACGCACCTTAAAGGCGAGCCGCCGTGACCCATCCCAGCTCTCTGCTGATCGCGATGGCCTTGATTGGCCTCATGGTGGTGGAAATCGCCACACACCTCAACGCCACGGCCTAAGAGGCACCGTCTCCCCAGGCGTCAACACAGGCGATATGCCGCCTGACGGACGCAAGACATCCTTGGGATGACGGCTTTCCGCATCCAAAGGCGAGGGTTTCGTCCTAAAAATGACTACGTGCTGCTTGCGGATTTGGTGAAAGTCATCCACCACAACAACGAGCACCTGCTTTGCCTCTCCTCGGAGGAGGCAGCCCTTCTGCTCGATCTCTGCCATGCAGGCGTGATCTCCGATCATCTTTCCCCAGCGAGGAGCAGTCGCAAACGCCTGGAAAGCTTGGTTGGGGATTTGCAAGGTGCCCTGCATTCGGCTGCCCAGGCTTTTTGGCATCGGCAGCACCCTGGAGCCAAACCAGGGCCTCTCCGATAGGAGAGCGCTCCCGGAACACGGCGACACTCAGATTCAAACAGATAAAAATACAGTTTCTTCATCATTAGGCTCCACCGATGGGGTCAGAACGCCAGGGTGATGCCAAATCAAAGGGAGCACTTATTCTTTGCAAACGGCGAATATTCCTGTCTTACTGCTGATTCGGGTTTGCAACCTGCTTCGCGTGCAAATGGATTTCTTTTCAGTTCGGGGAGGAGACCGACCCAGAAGCGCTGATTATGGAGGAGCTGTAACTAAGAAAAAAGGCGGCACCCAGATTCGAACTGGGGATAAAGGATTTGCAATCCTCTGCCTTACCACTTGGCCATGCCGCCACAGGGGAGCAAACTCCCAGAGCCAGATCGTATCAGCCATGGCATGCCACACCGCCTGCTGGTTTTGAGCAACGGCCATGGAGAGGACCTCATCGCTCTCCGGGTGATCGAGGCTCTGGCGTGCCTTCAGCCCTCTTTGCGGATGTCCGTGCTTGTGCTGGTGGGGGAAGGTGCCACCTTCTCTGCCACGCCCCAGGGGCTCACCTTGGAGCGGCTGGGCCCCTGCCGGCCCTTGCCCAGCGGTGGGTTTAGCAACCAAAGCCTTCGCGGTTTGCTGCAGGACCTCGCTGCGGGGCTTCCCCTCAGCACGTGGCAACAGCTGCAGGTGGTGCGGCGCTGGGGCGAAACGGGCCAACCCATCTTGGCGATTGGCGATTTGCTTCCCCTCGCTATGGCTTGGTTGGGCGGTGGTCCCTATGGCTTCATCGGCACGCCCAAAAGCGATTACACCTGGAAGAGCCCCTCCCCCCAGGGGTGGGCCCCGTCCCCCTTGGCTGATGCCTACCACCGTTGCAAGGGCAGCGAGTGGGATCCTTGGGAATGGGCACTGATGGCCCATCCCCGATGTCGGCTGGTGGCGGTGCGGGATGCCCTCACGGCCAGGGGCCTCCGGCGCCACCACGTGAAGGCTGAGGCGCCTGGCAATCCGATGATGGATGGCTTCCAGGTGACGGAGCCGCCCCCCCGGCTCCGCGACGGGCGCACGGTGATGCTGCTGCCGGGCAGCCGGCTTCCGGAAGCCCTGGGCAACTTCCAACGGCTCCTTGCCAGCCTCCCCGACCAGGCCCAGTGCCAGCGCTTGGGAGGCATCACCGTGTTGGTGCCCATCAGCCGTGCGCTACACGATTCCAAAGCGATGGCAGCCCTTCTGGGCGAGGCCCACTTCCAGCCCGTTCCTCCAGCCCCCTTCATCGGAGCTGAGGGGGGTTGGAGGAACGGGGCCCTTCAACTGTGGACTGGCTCAGGCTGTTTCGCGTCCTGGGCCCCCTGGGTGGACGTGGGGGTGGCAACGGCTGGGACGGCCACAGAGCAGCTCGCGGGTCTGGGGGTGCCCGCCCTCTCGTTGCCGGGGCCTGGACCCCAGTTCACGGCTGGGTTCGCGAGGCGTCAGAGTCGGCTTCTGGGGGGGGCTGTGCAACCTTGCAACTCCCCGGAGCAGCTGCGGGCTCGGCTGGTGGCCTTGCTCCAAGACGACCTGGCTAGGGCCAGCCTGGGCCGGAGGGGCCGGCAGCGGATGGGATCGGCCGGCGGGAGTGAGGCTTTGGCGAGGCTGATCGAGGAACGCTTATTGGGTCTGAGGGCTGCCACCCCCTCCCCCGTCGCGGGATGATGCCGGTTGATCTTCTCGCCTCGCGATGGCTGCGATTCCTGATCGGCACTACAACGCCGCCTGCGGGCGCCTGGCGGGTTGGTTGGGCATCAGCATTGCCTCCGCCCGGCGCCGGGTCGACATCCGCGCCGCCAAGGAGGGCATTGCCGATACCCCAGCTCGCATCGCCTTGGCGGAACAGATGCTGGCCGAAGCCCAAGCCTCGGGCATTGACCCTCAGGCCCTGCTTGATGCCCAGCTCGGTGCCCTGAGCAGTGAGGAGAATTTCATGACCGAGGACTAGCTCCCTGGGTCGCCCCCTCAGTGTTCAAAGACCGAGCCAAAGCGCTGCCGATCCAGCGCTGCAAACACTGGCACACAGGCAAAACACTGCTGAGCCAGCTCCCAGCGCTCCTCACGGCGCAGCATGCTCTCCAGCCGTGTCCGGGCAGGCAGCAGCCAGCGCACGTCGCCTGCCGCGTAAGTCAGCTGGGCTTCACTCAGTTCGTCCACCCGGCCCCAATCGGAGCTCTGGGCTTGTTTGTCGAGCTCCACTCCCACTAATTCATTCACCACCTCTTTGAGCCCATGGCGTGGGGCGTAGGTGCGGGCCAAGCGGCTGGCAATTTTGGTGCAGAAGATGGGATGGACTGCAATGGAGAGGTTTTCAGCCAAAGCGGCCACATCAAAGCGGGCGAAATGAAACACCTTTTCCACCGCCGGATCCTCCAACAGGCTCCGCAGGCGGGGCGCATCCCGCTGGCCCCGGGCCAATCGGATGCAACACACCTGATCGTTCCCATCACAGATTTGCACCAGGCAGAGCCGGTCTCGCCCATGCATCAGCCCCATGGCTTCCGTATCCACAGCGATGGCGGGCGCTCGGCCATAGAGCGAGAGCCACTCCTCATCAAGATCCCCATCGAACACCGCGAAACGGTTGGGCGGCGGGGAGGACTTGGCAGCACCAGCTGGGGCCGCGCCAACAGGGGGTTGGCCAGGAGAGGGAGCCTCAGACATCACCGCAGAATCATCTGCTTCCCATGCTGGGCCATTGCCGAGCCGGCCTCCGCTGGCCCCAGAAGTGAATGATTCAGGAGAGAATCTGTTAACGGATTGCGGCGCCCTGATGGCCCCTGTTGCATCGACCCTGCTGCTCACTGTGTTGCTGGCCATTGGCTTGGTGTTTTTCCTGCGGGCCTCCAGCAAAGACCGCACCACGGTGGTGGATGTGCAATCTCCTCGCCCTGCCCTGGAAGTGCTGGAGGGTTTGGTGGCTTGGTTGGGTCAGAGGGGCTGGCAACCCACCGCCAAGGATCCCCAACGGCAAGTGCTTCGCTTTTCAGGCCACGTGCAAGCCAGCTGGTCCCTTGCCCTCCTCCTTTCGATTTTGGGGAGCCTTGGGGCTGGCAGCCTGGGTTTGGTGCTTCACCAGCTCCTTCCAGGGGTTGGCTGGTGGGTGCTCGCCCTGATGCTGTTGGGCCCCCTGGCGGGTTGGATCTATTGGCGGCGGGCCGCTCGCCCTGAAAGCTTGGAGCTTCGTCTGATCGACGAGCCTGCTGGGGGTGGCAGCACCCTCAGGCTGCGTGCCCATCGCGACGAACTCATCGCCCTGGAGAAGGAACTGGGGCCCTCCCTCGGCCTGGCCAGTGATGGTCGGCTGCTGAGTTCCCCAATCTGAGCTGATGTCATGCCCATTCTCTCTTCACCATTCGGTCGGGGCAGGCGATTCCCCCTGGGTCCTGCGTTCACCCTGGCGCTTCTTGGCCCACTGCTGGCCCCGATTCCTGCGCCGGCCCAATCGTTCAACCCGCCAAGGGTTCTAGCCTCCCGTATCCCCGGGTCGGTTGATCCCCTCACAGGTGTGCGCAGCCCGATGCGCAAGGATTGGATTGGCCTGCGCTCCGTCGCCCCCAACACCCCCATCCTGGTGATGGCTGGCCATGCCGATTCCCAGGGAATCGCTGGCTCCGGCACCAGTGGGGAAGCCGTGGGCCTTTTGGGAGCGGCCCCCATGATGCAGGGAATCACCGATGAGCACTACTGGAACCTCGTGCTGGCCCATGCGGTGGCCACCCTTGGCCGAGCCCGGGGCCTGCGCATCGACTTCTACAAGCCCCCCGTGCGCACCATCCTCGATGCCGACCATCCCGGCACGAACTGGAGCGTTGGCCGCCAGCACGCCCTTGCCGATGGCTACGCCTTTGAAATCCACTTTGATGCCTATGGGCCTTCCGGTGTGGGTTCCGGTCTGATCCCTCCGCTGCACCGGCCCTTTAGCCGCATTGATGAAAGCCTCGCCCAGGAATTCGGCGCTTATCCGATGAACTTTCGCGATCGCCTCGGTGGTCCCAAACGGGGGGTGGCCATCCTGGAACTCGGAAAGCTCGAGGGGCGTCTCGAAGCCTCGTTGCGGGATCCGAGAACCCGTCAGCAAACCGTGCGACTCTTGGCCGAACGGGTGGTGACCGCCCTGGAGATCGGCCTCGGCCGACAGGCTGAGGGAACCCCTTCGCGCCAGGTCAGCTCACGGCCTGCAGCGGCTCGCAGCGGCTCTGCAGTGTCTCGTCTTCCAGCCAGTTCTGGGGACGAGTGAACACTTCCGTCAGCAGCGCTTCCCGACTCCCTGCTTCTGGGGTGTAGGCATATGCCCAGCGCACCCGGGGGGGGAGCGACATCAAAATCGACTCTGTGCGGCCGTTGGTCTGTAAGCCAAAGATGGTTCCCCGGTCGAACACCAAGTTGAATTCCACGTAGCGTCCGCGGCGATAGAGCTGAAACTGCCGTTCCCTGTCGCCCCAAGGGATGGATTGACGCCGTTCCACGATGGGCACGTAACTGGGGAGAAAAGCCCCACCGCAAGATTGGGCTAGGCGAAAAAGCTTGACCCAGTCTTGCTCTATGGGCCCAATCGCCCGAGAGATATCGGCAGCTGGGCCCTGGGAATCTGGGCCTTTGTAGAGCACGCCAGTGTGGTCTTGATAGTCGTAGAAGATGCCCCCGACCCCCCGGGTTTCCCCCCGGTGTTTGAGGTAGAAATACTCATCACACCAGGGCTTGAACACCTTGTGGTAAGCCGGGTCGATGGCCTCACAGGCCTCCTTGAGGGTGCGGTGAAAATGCTTGGCATCCTCCAGGAAGGGGTAATAGGGGGTCAGATCAGCCCCGCCCCCAAACCACCACACGGGGCCGGCCTCGAAATAGCGGTAGTTGAGGTGCACTGTGGGCACCCAAGGGCTGCGGGGGTGAAGCACCATCGAGGTGCCAATGGCGAACCAGGGGTGGTCCTTCGCCTCAGGGCGCTGGTTGAGGATCGCCGGAGGCAGCACCTCTCCATGCACCTCAGAGAAGTTGACACCGCCCTGCTCAAAGATCCTGCCTGCTTTCATGACCCGGGAGCGCCCTCCACCCCCTTCCGGCCGCTCCCAGCTCTCCTCCTGAAAGCGACCCTCCCCATCGAGCTCTTCCAGCCCGGCACAGATCGAATCCTGAAGGCCCATCAGTAGATCCCTGGCCCGGCTCCTGGACGCAGCCGGGGGCGTCTGCTGGGGGAGGGATGGCGACATCGACTGAGCAGGGCTGGAACTCACTCAACCATCCCAGCCCACTGGGGTGATCCACAACCCATCGAGAGGCTCTGTCACCCCAGATGGTCCCTAGGATCCGGCCAACTGATGGGGAAGGTTGCTCTGCCCATGTCCACCTCCAGCGACGATTCGGGGCTCGATCCAACCTTGAGCAACCTCGAGCATCGGGCCATCGATGCGCTCAGGCCCCTTCGGGATTCCGGCACGGATCGGACCCTCCTCGAATTGGGCTGGATCACAGGGATCCGGGTGCAGGCATCCCGGGCGATCTTCCAGCTCGCGCTCCCCAACTTTGCTACCGGCCAGCGGGATCGCATCGCCAGTGAGGCTCGCGCGGCTCTGCTGAACGTGCCTGGAATTGAGGACGTGCAGATTGAGCTGGCCAGCCCACCGTCCTCAGGCCCTATTGGTGCGGCGGGCCATGGCTCCTCACCGGGAACGGGTGTTCCCTCCCGTCAGGCCATTCCAGGGGTGCGGGAGGTGATCGCCGTGAGCAGCGGCAAGGGGGGGGTGGGGAAGAGCACGGTGGCGGTGAATTTGGCCTGCGCCCTG